>JACVRP010000067.1 GCA_014534385.1 Cyanobacteria bacterium Co-bin13 | reverse complement strand
GGAGAGCCCTACTGGTCCATTCAGGGAGGCGTCTCCTTAGCGGATGAGACCCTCTTTAAAGGCCGTCAAGCTTTCCCCAGCGCTGATGACCTAGACACCCTGGCCTACCGCTCAACGATCGACTACAGCACCCTGCGGGCAGCTGACGATCAGCTCAGCTTCACCACGCTGGAAGGCGCTGCCTATCGATTGTTTGACCAGCAGCCCACCCTGGCTTCTGTCGCGGCTCAGGCCAAGGAGGGCAGCAAACTGCGGGGTCGCCTGAGCGAGCTGTCAAACCTGGAATTTGTTCGCAACCTGGCCCGCACAGACGACGGGCTCAACGTCAGTACCTTTGTGGGGCAAACCGAGCTGGGCCGCTTGAAAACAGCCCGTACCGGCAATGGGTTTAAAGTCGGTTGGCACGGGCGCGACATTGATGACGGTCAATTACTGGTGCAGCAGATCCAGCAAGTCACCGACCAGCCGCTGGATCGGGTACTGAAAAATCACCCGATGGTGGCCGCCACTGCGCAGATGGCCGACGGCAGCTATACCATCAAACTCCGGGGAGCGGATGACTGGATGCAGATGGCGGCAGGGGGCGGCGGCAGCGATCTCCCTCCAGACTGGCAAGCGCGAGTCGGCAGTTTACCGGGCGAGCCTAGCATTGGCAACGTGGTGCTGCGCTGGGTCGATGACGAGCAGCTGCAGCAACAGTTGACCAATGGCACCGCTAGGCTGCTGGTTGATAATTTACCCGACTTGCCTGAAGCCCCCACTGCTGAGAACCTGGTGCAAGGCCTGAGGCAGCGAAACTATACCCAGGTAGCACAGCAGATTGCCAACGATCCCCAAAAAGCCCACGCCATTGCTCAGGCGCACATCAAGTCAGAGCTGAAAGTCATCGACGCACTGCACCAGAACCGCCAAACGGCTGGGGCGCTGCAGCGGCTAGAGGATCTCATTGATATTTACGGCCGACAGCCTGACCTCATGCTAAAAAAAGCGCTGCTAGATATCGAGCGCAGTCGGCTCTTGGTGCGGCGGATTGATCCAAAAGGTGCGATCGCAGATCCCGTGCGTAGTCAGGAAGATCTCTATGCCGTGATCAACCAAATCTACGGCAGCTCTGACGATACAACCCACTTTAGAGCGGTGAGCACCTCCAACGAAGTGATCTATATCCAAGACTCCCCCAGATTTAACAACATTGACCCCAGCACTCCCATTGGAGGTGCCTTTCCCTTCGGCTCCGAAGCTCGCGCGTACCGGCTGGAGTCGGGCAGCATTGGCAATGCTCACATCGGCGGCGGTGGGTACGACGATCCGATTGGAGCTTTCTTAAGCGGTAGCGCTGGCGGCAGCAGCGCCACCTCTGCCGACACGTTCAACTTGAGCAATTACTCCAACCTCCCCACAGGAGGAGCCGCTGACAGCGCGGAAACCTGCGAAGAAGAGCCCAGAGCCAGCGTAGCTCAGCCTACCCAGGGCCGTACCCGCTGCCCCCGCGACGTCTACATCATCGTTGACGAAACTACCCTGTAACGCCATGTCAGCCGAATCGGTTTATCAGCGTCAGGCTGCTCTTGAAGCTGCGATCGCAGCCGCTGAGCGCAAGCGCAGCCAGGGCGACATCTTAGCGGCCTACGCCGACTATCAGGCCATCGCTGCTGAGCGCTTGGGCGGCGACTACACAGCCGCCGATCTCACAATTCTGCAATCCCTGGCAGATCTCGCAGCGCTGTGCGGAGATTTCCAGCCAGCCGACGATGTGCTGGTCAGTCTGGTCGGTTTATGCCGGCAGGCCAAGAACCTGCACCGGGCTGACTTTGCCGTCCTTAAGCGGATTCATCTGGCGCTAGATCGGGGGCAGCTGCGGCAGGCCACTGCCCTATTTGAAGAAATGGCTCCCCGGATCGGCTCTATTGAGGCTATCGACATCACCCCCCAAGGGCTGTTGGCCTGGGAGCGTAAATGTCGCTGGCCCAATACCGACACAGCTGACCGCACCGTGCTGCTGACGCTGCTCTATCTAGAGATGGGGCGGCTGCTCAGTGCTCTGGGGCAGTACCGAGATGCCTTGGAGATGCTGAATCGGGGGTTAACCCACGCCACACCCGGCGACTCTCAGACAATTCCGGTGCTGGCGCGGCGGCAGGTGCCCTGGCTGCAGCTAGCGGTCGCCCAGGCCTGTTTGGAGTCGGGGCTATTGCCGGAGGCAGAAGCCGTTTTAACGGCGCTGCAGCCATTGCTCGAATCTCAGCCGGAGCGGGTTCTACAGATTCAGTGGCACACGCTAGCGGGCAAGCTGGCGCTGCTGCAGGGGGTGTTTGGAGCGGCGTTAGACCACTTTCAAAAAATTCTCACCCTATGCCACCAGCTCAAAGTTCAGCGGGGCATGGTCGTGGCCAGCTTAAATTTGGCCCAGGTGCTAATTGTGCTGAACCAAAACCAGCTCGCCCAAGACCACCTGATCGGCATTGCTGCCGACATCGAGCATTCCCCCGATCCGCACCTCAAAGCTCGGCTGGCGCTGCTGCAGCGGCTGGCCCAGGCCCGAAGCCAGTCTCTGGTGGCTGGCAGTACCTTCTCGGTGTCAGATTTGCTGCAGGCCGTGCCGCCAAGTTCAGAGTCTACCCAAGTCGAGAACAGCCCCCTCCAGGACAAAGCGGACTTTAGCTTCGTTCGCAGCCAGTCACCTAACTACCTGACCTTTTTTGAAGATCGCGTGCTGGAGTTTCAGTGGTCTCTCAGCCAGTCGGATCTGGGGGGAGCTACCGCTCTGCTGGCCCATATTCAGGCAACCTTTGCCAGCACCGATTCGCAGCTGATTCGGGCCAAGGTCAAGGCCCTGCAGGGTATGTTGGCCTACTACCGGGGGCTGCATCAGCTCCAGGCGGGGGATCAGCGGGAGGGTGAGCAGCAGATCCGGTGGGCGGCGGTGACTTTGGATGAGGTGCGATCGTACCTCTCTGTCATGGGCCTTAGGCCCGAACAGTGGCAGGTACAGCGGCTCTTGGGCTGGTGCCTCATGCGGCTGCAGCACCCCGCCCAGGACCAGGAAAAGCTGGCGGCTGCAACCGCTCAGCTGCTGCAGGAAATGACCGATTCCCTATCTCCTGCAGAGCAGGTCATCTTCCTGCTCAACAAGTGGACTGCCGATGAGGAATACATCGCCACCCAGATTGTGCGCCTGCAACAGCTGCAGCAGCACCTACAAACAGCCCCCCTGCACCAGCGTCCCCGCCTGGGGTGGCAGCTCCTCCAGCGGCTCAACGCACTGATCAGCCACATCGACAGTTATCGCGGCATGCTAGCCAAGCGAACGCTTCAAGGCAGCAACGTTGAGTCGAGCCCAGCGCCCACCCCCTCCCTCTGGCGGCGGCTGCTAGAGCCTTCCTGGCGACGGGCGACCCTCTCCTTTCTGGTGCTGCCTGACCAGGTGTTTGTGGTGCGAAACTGGCGCTTTTGGATGGATTTCTCCGTGCTGCCGCTCACCCGCCTGGAGCTGCGAAATTTGGTCGAGCAGTGGTACAGACCGTTGCAGCCCCAGCCTAATGCCCGAGGCCTCAGCCTAGAGCCAGAAGACCCTGAAGATCGGCAGCCGCTGCCCACCAGCGAGGCCGTTGCCCAAACCCTGGCAGAGAAGCTCAACCTGCCCGCGCTGCTGAAGTTGCCGCGCTCTATTCGCCATCTGACCATCGTTCCAGATGATGTGCTGCACATCTTTCCCTTTGCAGCCGTGAAACACCAAAATCACTACCTGATCGAGACCTACGCTTTGAGCACTGCCTACGAAACCCTCAAACGGCAAAGCTCACCATCGCCACCGCCGAATCTGCAAACGTTGCTCGTTGGCGTCTCTCAAGGCGCAGATCAGTTCGCGGCCCTGCCTGGGGTGAAACGCGAAATCGAGTCGATATCCGCCTGGCTCACCCGGCAAAAGGTCGTCCCCCAAGTGCTGATGGATGCTGCCGTCAGTAAAAAGGCGCTGCTGGCGGCTTTGGAGTCGGCTTCATTTCTGCACATTGCCTGCCACGGCGTATTTCGCCACAACCAGGCTGATCAGTCAGGGCTGGTGCTCGACCCCCAGGCAACCCCTCCTGACGTGCTTAGCCTACGAGACATCTCTCAGCTCGACTTGGCTGGGCTGCGCCACATCACCTTATCAGCCTGCTCCTCGGCTGACCATCTGGTGCTGCCTGGGCGCTGGGTCATTAGCCTGCCGGAGACGCTATGGCGATCCGGTACCCACAGCATTCTCGGCAATCTTTGGGAGGTCTATGACCAGTTTGCGATCGCATTTATGGAGCTGTTTTACGTGTACTCGCAGACGCTGCCCCGCGATGAAGCCCTGCGGCAAACTCAGCTCGACTGCCTGCAGCAGCGGCTCCCCGGTATGGGGGGGAACACCTGCGATCCCAAGTATTGGGCTGGGTTTACCTTATACGGCCAGCCTGGGGCCTGGCAGCCATAGTCTAAGCTTTTTGATTGAAGCTCTCACTTATAGCTGTCGCCACATAGCTTAGAACATCCGATTGTTTGGGGGTGTGGGGGCTGCGCCCCCAGCCAGGGGTTCCACCCCTGCACCCCGTCCTAACACCAGTAGCTATCGCTATACCAACCTAACGCATGGAAAAAGTTCTAATTATCACAGGGGGGAGTCGGGGCATTGGAGCTGCGACAGCTCGCCTGGCTGCCGAGCAAGGCTACGCGATTTGTGTCAACTACCGGCACGACCAGGAGGCTGCCCACAGCATTGTCGGCTCTATCACACAGCTTGGCGGTAGAGCGATCGCAGTTGCTGCCGATGTTGCCCTTGAAGGGGATGTGATTCATCTCTTTCAAACGGTGGACGAACAGCTCGGAAAAGTCACTGCCCTGGTTAACAATGCCGGAATTTTAGAACGGCAAATGCGGGTGGAAGAGATGGATGCGGCTCGGTTAAACCGAATTTTCGCAGCAAACGTTATCGGCAGCTTCCTGTGCGCCCGAGAAGCCGTTAAACGAATGTCTACCAAACACGGGGGACCAGGAGGCGCGATTGTTAACGTCTCCTCAGTGGCTTCTCGTCTGGGATCCCCTGGGGAATACGTAGACTATGCTGCCTCCAAAGGAGCCATCGATACCCTAACGATTGGATTAGCCAAGGAAGTCGCCGATGAGGGTATTCGCGTAAATGCGGTTCGTCCAGGCTTTATTTATACGGATATCCACGCCAGCGGCGGTGAGCCAAATCGGGTTGAGCGAGTGAAAGAATCGGTTCCTATGAAGCGAGGTGGGCAGGCCGTTGAAGTTGCCAAGGCAGTGTTGTGGCTGTTGTCAGATGAGGCTTCCTATACAACAGGTTCATTTGTTGAGGTTGCGGGCGGTAAGTAGCAGCATCCCACCCAGCACTCATCTAATAGCCTGTTATGGAAAAGAGCTCTTCCCCATTGGATGGATGAATGCCGATGGCGGCATCTAAATCATGCTTTGTTGCCCCTAGCTTGAGAGCAACGGCAAGACTTTGAACAATCTCAATAGCGCCATCTCCTACCATGTGAACGCCCAGCACCCGCTCTTGATCTTGCCGGTTGACGACAACTTTAATAAACGTCTTTTCTTCTCCCTTGGCTAAACAGTAGAGCAACGGGCGAAACTCGGTGCGGTAGCAACCAGCGGCATCTCCATATTGGGCCCGCACCTCTGCCTCGGAGGCCCCAACCGTAGCAGCCTCAGGATGCGAAGATATAGAGATGGGAACCCAGGCCAGGTTTCCCTTTCGCGACTGGGTTCCAAACTCAGTCTCTGCAAAGGATCTTCCCTGTGCGATCGCACAGGGTGTCAGGGGAATGCGCTCTGTGCAGTCGCCAATCGCAAAAATATTTTCCTGGGAGGTCCGGCTAAACTCGTCAACGCGGATGGCACCGGATGGGGTGAGCTGAACATTGGCCTTGTCCAAATTCAGCGCGTCCAGGTTGGGAACGCGAGGCGCATCGACTAGAACCGTTTCAACCATTAAGGGATCTGAAAAGCCATCACAGGTGAGCGCTAGCCCCTCATTTGTCTTTTCGATAGCGGTAACCCGTGTCTTATTAAAGAACTGCACGCCCTGGTTGATTAGCCGTTTTTGCAGTTCTTGGCTCACCTCAGCATCTACAGTCGGAAGAATACGCTCTTCTGAAATGATATGGGTGACCCGTGTTCCTAGCGCGTTTAAACTTCCAGCAATCTTGACGCCAATTGGATCAGCGCCAATTATCGCAATCGATTGAGGCTGTCTGGGTAGATGATAGAGTTCATGCCAGGTAATTGCGTACTCGACCCCCGGAATATCGGGTTTGATGGGTTTCGCACCGACCGCAACGAGAATTTTTTTCGCCGTCACCGGCCGGTCTGCCACGCTAATCGTGTGGTCGTCTAGAAAGCTTGCGTGTCCGTGTAGGAACTCGATACCTGCCTCTTGAATATGCCCTAAATGCACTTGGTTGAGGTGGTGAATATGCTGCTCTTTGGCCTGGACAAAACGGGCCCAGTCAAAAACTCGGGCGCAATCTTGCCAGCCATAGCTGGCTGCGACCTGCTCTAACCGATTGAAGCCAGCAGCATAATCTAATAGTCTTTCTGGAATGCAGCCGTAGTTAACGCAGGCTCCACCCGGTTTGGCGTGTTCTGCGATCGCAACCCGTGCGCCATAGCGAGCGGCTTTCTCCGATGCGGCTAGACCACCAGAGCCTGCTCCAATGACAATCAAGTCGTACTCTAGTTCCAAGGGTTTTTTGTCCTCCAGGTAAACGTTAGAACGTTCACTAATCGGTAGAATATCGACTATTATTTGTCGGCCTCTCTATCTTGAGAACAGGGCTAGCTTTACTGAGAGGACTAGATTTTATTAAGCAGACACCATCAGGCCACATTGCTTAGGTCATCTAATTTCAAGGGTGTGTGGAAGCTTTGCCCCCAGCCAGAGGTTCTACCCCTGCACCCCGCGTGATTCCAGTGGCTATCGCTATAAAGCTAGGGAGAGTCCCAAATGTTATCTCCCTCGGCACAAATACTGCTTGGGTAAGCTGGCGACGGTGAAGGCTAGCTGATCGGGGTCAACAGGTTTTGCTAAGTACTGCTGAAATCCTGCGACCAGGGCCGCTTGCTTATCTTCTTCTCGGGTAAAAGCCGTTAGGGCCAGCGCTGGAATCAACGGCAGCTCCTGTTCGGCTTCCCAGGCTCTGACCCGCCGGATGAGCGAATAGCCGTCTTCCTCCGGCATACCGATATCGCAAATCAGAACATCAGGTCTGCCTTTTAGAATTTCAGCAAACCCTACCTGGGCAGACGCAGCGACCGTGACCTGCGCCTGCAGCTGCTCCAGAATGAAAGCTGTCAGCTCTCGCGTATTTTCATCATCGTCGATGACAAGGATTTGCCAATCGGTAAGGTCGGGGAGCCCGTTCTGGTCCGTAGCGCTATGGGTCAAGAAGCCTTGCTGCCCCTGCTGGGTCGGGAGCAGCACCGTGAAAGTGGCTCCCTTGCCCTCCCCTGCACTCGCCACCTGAATCTCGCCCTGGTGCATCTCAACCAGGCTCTTGACGATCGCCAGCCCCAGTCCTAGCCCGGTCTGCGATCTGGTTCTGCTGCTATCTCCCTGCCGGAAGCGGTCAAAGATGTAGGGCAAAAGACTTGCTGGGATACCCTGACCTGTGTCGTCAACGGTAATTTGAGCCTGGGCACCGATTTGCCGCAGGTGAACTGAGATATGCCCCCCATTGGGTGTGAACTTAACTGCATTAGACAGCAGGTTACAGACAATTTGCTGTAGCCGTGTAGTGTCGCCCAGCACAGGCCCCACCGAGGGATCGAGGAAAGATTCGATGTGGAGGTCTTTTGCTTCTGCGGTCGGGCGAACCTCTTCGATGACCGCATCGATTAGCGTCACCAGGCTCACCGGCTGCAGCTCTAGCTGCAGCTTGCCCTGAACAATGCGAGCGATGTCGAGAATATCGTCAATTAACTTGTTTTGCAGGTTGCCATTGCGCCAGATGGTGCTCAACCCTTTGACGGTAGCCGCTTCGTCTAGCTTGCGATTGAGCAGCAGGTGAGACCAGCCCAAGATCGAGTTGAGCGGAGTGCGAAGCTCGTGGGAGACAATCGCCAGAAATTCATCTTTGAGCCGATTAGCGGCTTCGGCCTCGGCCCGAGCTGTGCGTTCACGGGTCAGGAGCTGCTCCCGCTCCTGCTCATGCTGCTTGCGATCGCTAATATCAGTAATCAGCGCCACAAACCCTTCGACCTGCCCCTGTTTGCCATAACGCGGGACATAGGTAGCGCTGATGTAGCGCCTCCCCCTATCCTTGAGGGTCACCCAATGCTCATAAGTCACCTGCTGGCCCGACAAAGCCTGCTCGATGTAGGGCCAGGTAGCACTGTAGGTAGCCTCGCCCAAAACTTCCCGCAGATGCTTACCATACAGCTCGTTAGCGGAATAGCCAAACCACTCCTCATATCCCCGGTTATTGAAGCGGTAGCGCTGGCCTGCATCCACATAGGAAATCAGCACCGGAACGGCATTGGTAATCAGCCGCAGATCTGCTTCTCGCTCTGCCAGAGTCTCCTCTAAGCGTCTGCGATCGGCCTGCAGCATCTGTTCTCGCTGCACCAGCGTAGCTCGCCGCAGCTGCGCCGCTTCTAAGTTAGCCTCAACTCGGGCCAGCAGCTCTCGGGCGGAGAAAGGCTTGATCAGGTAGTCATCGGCTCCCGTTTGCAGGCCTTCAATTCTAGACTCCTCCCCGGCCCGAGCAGACAGCAAAATCACTGGGATCTCTCGCGTGCGAGGCTCACTTCTGAGCGCCTGTAGCAGCGCCAGACCATCTAGCTCAGGCATCATCACGTCACTTAGGATCAGGTCTAGGGGACAGGTGCTTGCAACCCTCAGGGCATCTCTGCCGTTGGCGACCGTTTCTACCGCGTAGTGCTGGCTCAGCAGCCGCCTCACATAGTCGCGCATGTCAGCATTGTCATCGGCCAGCAAAATGCGAGCCCTTGAGGAAGACCCCGAGGAAGCGGACGAAACTGTCGCCGCCCCTGCGGACTGCTCTGTTTTTCCAGGGCTCCGTGCCCCGATGACCTCCTCTGGCAGCCATCGCAGCGCCTCCTCGACGTAGGGCGCTGCGGTAACGCGCTGCAAACTCACCGAGTCACTGCTGGCACCCATGCGCACTGCCTCAGCAGGAAGATGTGCCTGCCCTAGCGGCAGCACCACTGTGAAAGTCGTGCCCTGGCCCACCTCACTAGCAACCGCAACCTGCCCCCCGTGGAGCTTGACAAGCTCTTGCACAAGAGACAGGCCAATGCCCGAACCTTCATGGGTGCGCCCCCGAGCCCCTTCAACCTGATGAAAACGCTCAAACAGATGGGGCAGTTCCGCTGCCGCGATGCCGATGCCAGTGTCGCAGATTTCTAGGACAACGGAGGACGCGGAGACGGGGAGAGGGAAAGACGGGGAAGGAGACGCGGGGAGGGGGAGACGCGGGAAGGGAGAGAGATCAACCACTGCTGTCGCTGGACTGGCTGGATTTTCCGCGTTCCCATATTCCCACGTCCCCGCGTCCCCATGTCCCCACGTCCCCGCGTCTTCTTGGCTCCCCGCGTCCCCGCGTCCCCGCGTCCCCGCGTCTCTTTCCACCCAGCGTAAATTGACTCGAATCTCTCCCTCAAAAGTGAACTTAAACGCGTTAGAGAGCAAATTCAGGACAATCTTCTCCCACATGCTCTGGTCTACATAAACCGGCTCGGGTATTGGAGGACAGTCGATCACCAGCCTCAGGCCAGCGATCTCAACGGCTGAGCGGAACGTGCTGGCCAAATCGGCCGTGAACTGGGATAAGTCAGTCGGCTGAAACTCCGCCTGAACTCGATCGGCCTCAATGCGAGAGAAATCTAGCAGATTGTTGACCAGCTTGAGCAGTCGTAGGCCGTTTCGCTGCACCATCAACAGCTGCTCTCGTTCGCCCGACTGTAGTCGCCCCTCTAAACTGTCTAGTGCCGCCTCCAAAGGCCCCAGCATCAGGGTGAGGGGAGTTCGAAACTCGTGGGAGACGTTGCTGAAGAAGGTCGTCTTGGCTCGGTCTAATTTAGCCAAGGTTTCGGCCCGCCGACGCTCCTCTTCATAGGCCTGGGCATTTCGCAGCGAAACCGACACCTGGCCTGCTAAAAGCTCATAAAACGAGCGGTAGCTCTCATCTAGGGCACGATTAGGGCTGATACCTACCACTAAAACGCCCTGCGGCAGGGTCTGATCTGCCACCATAATCGGCATAGCCAGGGCGCTCTGAACCGGCTCTTGCCAGGGGCCACCAGGCACCGTCACTCGACGATCAACGGCCTCGATTAAAACAGTTTCGCCCCGCATAGCGGCGGCTAAGGACCACTGAGAGTCCTCAGTAGCGCAGTCAACTGCAGGGGGGCAAGCAGCGGTACTGTCTTCGATACCGACACAGCCCTGGAGGGTGAGGAGATTGCCGTTAGGTTCACGCAGGTAGAGCAGGGCAAAGGGAACGTCTAGTGGGTGGGCTGCGATCGCAGCCACAACATCCTGGCAGGTCGCCGCCACACTGCGAATTTCGCCAGACTTAGAAGACAGATCTCGAAGCAGCCGCAGCCGCCGCTCGCCCAGAACTTGCTGAGTAACCTCGCTACACACCCCAAACATACCGACGATCTGCCCGTCGTCATCCTCTGCTGGGGAATGGGAGACGCTAAAGTAAGACTCCTCACGATAGCCAGAGCGTTCTAGCACCAGCAGTAGCGCAGCCGTCCAGTTGGCTTCGCCCGTCTGCATCACCTTTTCAATCATTGGGCTCAGCGTGTTCCACGCCTCAGCCAGCGTCACCCGAATATCAATTCCGAGCGCGGCCGGATGCTTACTGCCAATTAGCTGGGAATAGGCATCGTTGTAGAACTGAATTAGGCTTGGCCCCCAGATCAGCACCATTGGATAGCGCGAGGCCAGCAGCGTTTTAACCAGCGACCTCAGGCTTTGCGACCAAGTCTCAACTGGGCCTAGCGGCGTAGCTGACCAGTTAAAGTCACTGATCAGGTTGGCCATCTCGCTGCGATCGCCAAAAAGTCTCCGCTTTGCATTCAGCGGGAGCTGAACTCGAAAAGCGGAAACGGACTCAGGTGGACCGCTGGCGATATCAGAGGCCCGATCCGATCGAGGAGTTGCAGAAGAGTCTGGCCTAGCAGAGGAATTGTGTTGCTCTGGGCTCACAAGGATCTGCTCCTAATGAGAAAAAAGCTGAAGTGCTAGAGAAGCGAACTGACCTCGTGGAGCCACCACTACCGTTCTACAGGAATTACTTTTACACAATTGGAATAGCCTAAGCGATTTTTTAGGCGGGGAAACTCTGTCTTAAGGCATAGTTGCCTGGCAGAGCAGGAGGTCACCAACTCGGACTCCAGCCGCTTGATTTGAATCTATAGCGATAGCCACTGGTGTTAGGACGGGGTGCAGGGGTGGAACCCCTGGCTGGGGGCGCAGCCCCCACACCCCCAAAAATCGGATGTCCTAAGCTATGTGGCGACAGCTATAGAAGCAAAGGCTGGGGCACCGCTTCCCTCAGGATTCTCATCCGGTTGGGTGAGTCAGCTAGCGGTAGCAGGTCAGTTGTTGGACGCGCATCAATGGAGATTTAACCCCGTTTCCATTCCTGAAACCAGACTTAGGTCTCCTTGCGGCTCTGCCTATACTGCGAATTGAGCCAGCGATGATAGCTGATC
>JACVRP010000201.1 GCA_014534385.1 Cyanobacteria bacterium Co-bin13 | reverse complement strand
TACCTCAAGGGTACACGCCTTGGCTTAGGTAAAGAGGGATTACTTGAGATGTTGATAGTCGATGCTTGGAAGATCCTAACAGCAATCATTTTGTATCTCACTACACCAGAAAACGCGGCGTCACTCTGGGGCTAAACTCCAACATCAGCTAAACCCTCAACTATAAGACCCTGTTTTTGCAGTTATGGTTTCATAACTTTGCCACCTTTAATCTGCAAATGGAGTTCGTCAAGCGTTCTCCCAACCTGTCGAATTAACGGCAGCTTCTAGACTCAAGAATTAGCGCCGCCGCCTGAACAAGTAGAGTTGGATGCTTCTAACGGCAGACTCTAAAACAGGCTGGATTTGCTCCATTGACAGAGTTTGCATCAGGGCCGCTAGAGGAAGCTAAGGGCATTAAACCGTTTTCGTGCCCAGGCTTTTTCTCCTTCCTTAAATGAGCTTCTTTAATTTTGACGTTCCAATAGTTTCTAAAAAACAGTCGGCCTTTTCAATTTGCGATGTGCCGGGACTGTGGCGAGTTCACTGGCAGGTTAAACAGCGGGTTATTTTATCCACGTTCTACACCCGTCACGATCAGGCGTGCTTACTGTGGGCAGTTGTATCTGCTGCGATTTTTTCGGCTGCCCAATTCTTGGCTATGAACTGGTTTACTCAGGCAATGATAGCGTCTGGATTAACGGTGCTTTGTGTGGTGGGAATGGTGGCCCTTACCTTTCATTTCAGCGCTGAAGAACGGTTAATCTGGGTGCTTTATGGCTGGAGCTTACTGATGCTGGTAGGCACCCTGATTACCGACCTAAGCCTATTTTTGGGATGGGGAGAGATCTTAGGGCATTTGTGCCCCTTGTGGCTAGGCATCAGCGGCATTGGCTACCTGATCACCGGATTAGGCATGCGATCGCGCGCCTTCATGCTGATAGCGGTCGTGCATTTTCTGGTGCTCCAAGTACTGCCCTACGTCGGTCTGTGGCAGCCGCTCACCACGGGCATTATTGTCAGCGGCAGCGCTTTACTGATTGCAGAAATTCAGTGGGATGCCAATGGCGTCTGCGGTTATCAAGGCAGTGTAGAGGCCAACTCACAGGCATAGCAGGCTGACCCCGAGCCCTTTGCAGCAGTTTAGATAGATCATTCAAAGCTCATAGCCAAGCAGCGGTTGTGCGTTGGCTAACAATTTGCGATCGCAATTCAGGGCAGGATGCTAGTCACAGCGCTCTCAGCACAGCGGGTGCTCTACCTTCGTAGGCGGTTGTGACATATGCGTATTCTTTTAGTGGAAGACGACAGGCCCCTAGCCACCTCATTGGCAGAAGCCCTCGCGGCGCAGCACTACGCCGTAGATGTAGCCCAAGACGGAGAACTGGCCTGGGCTCAGCTAGAGGCCCTGCCCTACGATCTAACCCTGCTAGATGTGACCCTGCCTGGACTCAGTGGGCTGTCGCTGTGCCAAAGAATGCGATCGCGCGGCTATCAATCCCCGGTGCTCATGCTGACAGCCCGCGACACTAGCTTAGACAAAGTCGCTGGCCTAGATTCGGGTGCCGATGCCTACATGGTTAAACCCTTTGACCTGGCAGAACTGCTGGCCCAGATTCGAGCGCTCTTGCGCCGGGGTGAGAGAGGCAGCTCCCCGCTCCTGCACTGGGGCGACCTCCGCCTCAACCCCAGCACCTACGAAGCCAGCTACCGAGACAGCCCACTACGCCTCACCCCCAAGGAGTTTTCCATTTTAGAACTGCTGATGCAGAACGGCCGCCGCGTCCTCAACCGGGCTTTTATCCTCGAATCGATCTGGGCTCTGGAGGAAACCCCCGGCGAAGAAACGGTAAAAGCCCACGTCAAAGCCCTGCGGCAAAAGCTTCAGAAAGCAGGAGCAGGAAGGAGCTTAATTGAGACGGTGCATGGGCTGGGGTATCGGTTGAAGGGATAAAGGAAAAATCATCGGTTCCAGCCTGGTCTACCCAAAATTTGGACATTTCTCCTGCGCCCCTGCGCCCCCTCTCCTTTCTACTCGACCCAGGGCAAAACAACCTTCACCGTCGTACCTTCCCCAGGCTGGCTGCTCACCGCCAGTTGGCCATTGTGCAGGTCCACGCAGGTCTTGACCACAGCTAGCCCTAGGCCCGTGCCCTGCACAGTTCCAACATTGTTGCCCCGGTAAAAGGCCTCAAAAATCTGGTCCTGGGCCTGGGGTGGAATGCCAATGCCCTGGTCAATCACCTGAAACTGCAAGGCTCCGCTGGTAAGGCTGACCTGAAGCTGAATTTTCCCATCGGCTGGGGAGTATTTGGCGGCGTTGGAGAGCAGGTTCAGCAGAATTGAGCGCAGCAGCTTCTTGTCGAGAAAGGCTTTGGGAAGGGCAGTTGGTGGCTCAAACAGGAGGTGCTGGCCGGGGTTAAGGCTGGTCTGCACTTCGTCTACAATTTGCCAGCAAAAGGGGGTTAGCTCCACAATTTCAGGCGTGAACTCCAGCTTGCCTGCTTCAGCCCGCGTCAGAGTAAGAATATCGCTAACCAGCTGGCTGAGCCGTTTGGCGGCGGTTTGAATGCGTTCGATGGTGTTGGTCTGCTGGGTTGGGGTGAGCATGGCCCGGTTGGCCTCAAGCGACTGGGCCGACACCAAAATAATGCTCAGCGGGGTTCTCAGCTCGTGGGAGGCCATAGAAAATAGCCGCAGCTTCAGGTCGCTCAGCTCACGGGTGCGCTCCAGTTCGGCCTGCCAACGCGACAGGTAAATCAGCAAACTGCTGGTGAGCAGCAGGCCAATTAGCAGCGTAGCCAGCGTGCCCCAGGGAAAGTAGGAAAGTTGGTAAGCAGCGGAGGGCAAAAATACGATGCGCCATTCTCGCTGGCCCAGGTACAGGCTCTGAGTACAGGTCTGTCGGGCGGAACATAGGAAATCTTTTCTTGGCTGAGCCTGCGGCATGGGCTTAGCTGTGGTAACAACCCGCTGTAGCGCGGAGTCGTAAAAGCCTAAAAAGCGCTCGTTGGGGCTAGCCGTCTGGTCGTAGAGATAAAAGTCAATGCCGAAGTTCAAATCCTGAAGCGCTTCTTCGACCACATCGGCAACCCGAAAGACGCCCAAGATGTAGCCTTCTAGGTGCTGTTGACGGGCTGCTAGGGTGGGCGCAGGCTGGCTGTAAACCGGCAGGAAAACCAGAAAGCTGTACTGATTGTCAGCCGTTTCTTGAACCAGCTGAATGCGGGCGGTAAATGCGATCGCACCCGTATCTCGGGCCAACTTGAGGGCCACCTGCCGGGTTGCATCCGAAGCCAGGTCATAGCCCAGCGCCACCTCATTACCCTGCCAGGGCTCTACGTAGGTAACGGGGATATATTCACTGCGCTGGGTCGCTAAAACCATTGCCCCAGCGCCATCGCGCTCAAAAATGCTGGCCTGATCCCAACCGCTCTGCGCTGCCAACGCCTGCTCATAGGCCAAACGCTCCGCTGCTGTAACGCGCGGGGCCCACTCCAGCGCCTGAATGCCAGGGTAAGACCTCAAAGCCCGCTGCACAAAGCGATGAAAATCTTGACGACTGACCTGGTTATCAGCAACCCGGTAAAGATCCCCCACAGAAAGCAGCAGTTCGTTGTAGCGATTTGTGGTGCGCTGAAGAGATGTGGTCAGGTTGTCGATCTGCTTTTGAAATTCGCTCTGCCGCGTTAGCCGCTCCCACCGCCCCACCCACAGCGTTGCTGACAGGGTTAACCCTAGCCCCATGAACAGGGTAAACGTCGTTGGCAGAGATCGAAAAAGCCGCTTAATTCCCATGAAGAATTTTATTTGGGGAGCCTCTGCCAAGGTACAGCATCAAATCCACGGTTCTAAAACCCCTTAAACCCCCAGTTTCTATAAAGCTGCACTGAGGCTTAGTTCTGTCACCAAACGGTGAAAATTCTTCCCGAATTCTTCCCGAATTCTTCTCCCATTCTTTCTGAAGCGCGTTCTACAGTAAAGCCCAACTTCAACGCACATCACACCGCATCAGCTTACAAACTGTAGCTGATTTTACTCTTTTTTAGAACCCGATTTTTCGTCATCTTTTCTCTCAGTTTGCACACTTTTCTGGGGCTGCTATGAAACGCCGAAAACTGCTCAAAACTGGCATTGGCTTTACCGCTGGCATCACCTTAGCCAATGGGCTAAAAGCCTGCAGCACAAATCCTGCAACCTCCTCTGGGGCTGCCGCTGGCCCTAGCAACGCCAAACTGACAATGGTGCAGGGCGGCGGCTTTCCCAACAGCCTGGACCTGCACCGGGTGGGCACCAACCGGCCTGCCTACGGCATTTCCTGGGCTCTCTATGATCGGCTAATGACCTTTGACACCAAGGAACTGCCCGATGGTTCGCTGTCCTACGACTACACAGTACTTAAGCCAGAACTGGCAGAAAGCTGGGAAATGGCCTCAGATAACCTGTCGGTCACGTTCTTTTTACGCCAGGATGCCACCTTCCATGATGGCGCTCCGGTGACGGCCCAAGACGTGAAGTGGTCCTTTGATCGAGCAGTGTCTATCGGCGGCTTTCCCACCTTTCAGATGAAGGCTGGGGTGTTAGAAAAGCCAGAGCAGTTTGAGGTGGTAGACGATCACACCTTCCGGGTGAAGTTTTTGCGCCCCGACAAGCTCACCATGATCGATCTGGCTGTTCCAATTCCGGTGGTGATCAACTCGGAACTGGTGAAGCCTCACTTGAGCGAAGCTGACCCCTGGGGGGCCGAGTGGCTCAACAGCAACGATGCCGGGGGCGGAGCCTACAGGCTGGGTGAATTTAAGCCCAACGAACGCATTACCCTAACGCGCTTTGAGGAGTGGAAGTCAGGTCCGCTGCCCCAGATTCAAGAAGTGATTGTGCTCAACGTGCCGGAGGCAGGCAACCGGCGGGCGCTGCTGGAGAGAGGCGACATTGACATCAACTATGACCTCTCGGAAAAAGATCTGAAGGAACTCAAGGCAATAAGCCAGTTCACGGTCTTGTCTACTCCAGTTGAAAATTGCGTCTACTCCGTCGATATGCACAGCAATGCCCAGCTCAAGGGAGCTGAGAACCCCTTTGCTGACGTTAAAGTGCGGCAGGCGGTTGCCTACGCTATGCCTTACGACGCGATTACAGAAACAGCTTTTTATGGGCAGACGGTCCCCCTATACGGCACCGGGGACTTTGAGCCTAAATCTACTGAATGGCCTCAGCCGAGCCCCTACAAAACCGATCTGGCAATGGCTCAAAAACTGATGTCCGAGTCTGGCTACCCCAACGGATTTGAGACTACTTTAGCCTTTGACTTGGGCACTAAGGAATGGGCCGAGCCGGCAGTAGTGCTGATCCAGGAATCGCTGGCGAAGATTGGCATCAAGGTCAATATCGACAAGGTGCCTAACGCCAACTTCCGGGCAGTGCTGGTTGAAAAGAGCCGACCCATGATCGTCAACAACTTTGGCGGCTGGCTCAACTACCCCGACTACTTCTTTTTCTACGCCTACCACGGCCAGGATGCAACCTTTAACGGCAGCTCCTACAAAAACCCGGCGATGGACCAGATGATTGAGAAGGCGTTGGCCTCCGAACCTGGCAAGTCAGAGTATGACGAGAGCGTCAAAGGTTTTGTCAAAACTGCCTGGCAGGAAATGCCTCGGGTGCCTCTGGTGCAGCCAGTGCTGGGGGTAGCCATGCAGCCCAACATCAGCGGGTACCAGTACTGGTTCCACCGCCAGCTTGATTTTCGGCAGCTACAGAAGGCGTAGTCATGGCACAGTCAACTGGACGCATTATTGGACAGCGGTTAGCGGGCGCAATTCCGAGCGTTATTGGAGTCGTTATTGTTACCTTTCTGTTGACGCGGGCACTTCCCGGTGACCCCGCCGCCTTCTTTGCAGGACCGGCGGCTACAGCAGACGCCATTGAGGAAATTCGCCGCACCTTAGGACTCGATCGCACCCTGCCAGAGCAGTTTCTGCTGTATCTCGGTAACCTGATTCGGGGCGATTTGGGCGTTTCGCTGACAACTGGTCAGACCGTTGTGTATGACCTGCTGACGCGGCTGCCTGCCTCTCTAGAGCTGACTTTGGCGGGATTGGTGTTTGCGATCGCACTGGCCCTTCCCCTCGGTATTCTGGCGGCCACTCGGCCCAACTCTTGGATTGACCATTCAGTCAGGTTGCTAGCAACAGCAGGCGTATCTCTACCCACCTTTTTTACCGGCCTATTTCTGCTGTACATCCTGTATTACCGCTTGGGCCTGGCCCCGGCTCCTCTGGGACGGCTAGATCTGCTCCACAGCGCCCCCCCACAAGTGAGCGGATTTTACTTAATCGACAGCTTACTAGCAGGTGATCTGGGCCTATTTGGGGCCGCTCTGGCTCAGCTCATCCTCCCTGCTATCACTCTGGGCCTCTTTGCCTTGGCTCCCCTGGCCCGAGTCACCCGTGCCGCCATGCTCGCCATTCTCTCTAGCGACTTCATCCGCACCGCCCGAGCCAGCGGCCTACCGCCCCGCCAAATTCTCTTCGGCTACGCCTTCCGCAACGCCATGCTGCCAGTTGTCACCACCCTCGGCGTCGTCTTTTCCTTTTTACTGGGAGCCAACATCCTAGTCGAAAAAGTCTTCGCCTGGCCCGGCATCGGCTCCTACGCCGTCGAAGCCCTAGTGCAGTCAGACTACGCCCCGATCCAGGGCTTTATCTTGACCATGGCCCTACTCTACGTCTTTCTCAACCTGCTGATCGACCTGCTGTATGTGGTGATTGACCCTAGAGCGGGAGTAGAGGGGTAGGGGGTGGATGGGTGGATGGGTGGATGAGCAGCGTCCAACAGGTTCCCCTATTTCAATAATGTCTCCCCGCCTCTCGCTTTTCTCACCTTCCCTATCTCCTCCACCTCCCCTATCTCCCCAACCTACCCATCC
>JACVRP010000384.1 GCA_014534385.1 Cyanobacteria bacterium Co-bin13 | reverse complement strand
TTCATCAGCTCTGGGTCTTGGGCCAGATCGACCGAAGCTTCGGTGGCAAAGGAGAAGGGATAGTTGTGCGCCTCCATCCAGGGTTTCATGGCTGTCAGCAGGCGCTTGACGTTGCGCTTGTTGCCAATGAAGTTGTCGTCCACCATGAAAATGCTGCGCCGCCAGCCCAGATCATAGAGATACTGCAGCTCGGCCAGCAGCTGCTCGGGTTCTTTGGTGCGAGGTTTGCGTCCGTAGAGCACAATGATGTCGCAAAACTCGCACTGAAAGGGGCAGCCCCGCGAAAACTGAACCGACATCTCAGCGTAGGCATCGAGTTCCAGCAGGTCATAGCGGGGGATGGGCGTGGTGGTTACCGCCGGCCTTTCCCCATTCGCACGGATAATGCCGCGAGTCTCTCCTCGTTCTATCGCCTCAACAAACAGCGGCAGCGTGATCTCGCCTTCATCTAGAATCAGGAAGTCGGCTCCCGAGGCCTCAGCTTCGTGGGGGAGAGCCGTTGCATAGGGACCGCCCACCGCAACCAGCTTGCCCCGACGTTTTGCTTCCTGAATCTGGGCAGCAAAGTCGGCCTTTTGAACGATCATGGCAGACAGCAGCACCAAATCTGCCCAGGCCCACTCTTCCTCAGTCACAGCTCGAACGTTGCGGTCTACCAGCTTAAAATTCCAGGTTTGCGGCAGGATGGCTGCTACGGTCACAATTCCTAAAGGCGGTAGCTGAGCTTTGAAGTTGACCAGTTCTAGGGTTTTATCAAAGGACCAGAAACTCTTTGGAAAAAGCGGGTAGACGAGCAAAACGTTCATATAAAACCCAGGGAGTTCTCAGCTATCCTAGATGTTCTGAACAGTTGATCGCAACAAAGTTCAGCTCTACTAATAGAAGCGAAGTTCTCGCGCTTAAAGCCCACGTCGCCACCTCAAGCAGGTAAACACACTGCTGAAAAGCTTTTGAAAACTGGGCGATGGCTAACCCCACTCGCTGAAATGCGGGTTATTTTTATGCTCTAGTGCTGCAAAGATCAATACCTCTTCTGCTAGGTGGGGTTTCTGCCAACGATGAACAAGGCTCGCTTTTTCCACCAATTTGCCGCTCTGCTAAAGGCAGGTTTTCCTACGGGCAAAAGCTTGGCGATGGCTGGGCAGGCCACCTCGGCAGAGATATTTTTGGCTCAGAGCAGTCAGCGGGTTGAGGCGGGTGAGCCGGTAGCAGCGACACTGCGAGGTCGCCAGAGCCCTTTTACCCCCTGGGAGATTGCTCTGCTGCAGATCGGCGAAGCCAGTGGCACGTTAGCGGAGGTGAGTCTACGCCTGGCCCAACAGACGGAGGTCCATCAACGGCGAGCCAAGCTGTATGGCTCAGTCACAGTTGCGTTGGGCATGGGGGTTATGGCTTTGCTGCTTGGGTTGGCAGCGCTACTGGGCATTGACTGGATACTGCACCCGGCCTTTCTCCTGCCGCTGGCTGGGGTGCTGGCTCTGGGGCTGATAGGCAAGGATTTTGTTCAGTTAGAGGCGCTGGAATATTCTCAGCTGTGGTACATGCCGGGGTTTAAAGGCGTGAGCGAAGCGCGATCGCAAATCTATCTGGCCGAGCTCGCCCTACCGCTACACTGCGGCCTGCCGATGGATCAGGCGCTGGAACTCCTGCGTCCTCGCCTGCCAGATCCCCTGTTGGCAGCGGCGATCGGGACAGCCGCCCAGCAGGTTCGCCAGGGGCGCTCCCTTAGCCAGAGCCTACAGCGGAAAGTGCCGCCTACTACGCTGCAGATGATCCGCACCGGCGAGGAAACCGGCACGCTAGACACGCTGCTAGATAAGTTAGGCAAATACTATGAGGGCGAGCTGGAGCAGCGCCTAAAGCGGATTGAAGGCATCTTGCGGCCCCTGAGTTTAGTCTCGATGGGGGCCATTTTGCTGATGCTGGGGCTGCAAACCCTGGGAGGACTGGTGCCAGGCAGCTAGGAGACTAATGGCGAATCTTGTGACAAGGCTCTGACGCATCTGCTCCCTGACCGTGGGCAGCCAGGCAAGGCTGGTTGTAAGCAGCTTCTTGCTCAAGGGGCAGCGGCACCTGACCAAACACCATTTCGCAGCTGTAGTCTTCAAAATTGGGCGTCATCGTCAAAGGGATGCCAAATTCCTGGGTAAAAAATTCTTGAGTGGGCAGCTTGCACATATTGATGCACATAGCAGCGCACTGGCTCTGCTCCAGGTAGCGGCATTTTTTGATATGCACACCGCTCTTTTGCAAAGACACCGCTCCGTTTGGCCCGGTTACCTCAACCTGCCGCACTTCTGAGGGGCCCACAAGCCAGCCAAACATGCGAGTGGCAAACCAGGCATTGAGTTCACACACTAGCTGGGTTGGCTTAAACAGCCTGCGAACCAGCCACAGCACCCGAGACGGCAGCAGCGAATTGAGCACTACCAGCACCATCTCTTTCTGCTCGCGGGCATTGCGTCCCTGCATGATCTGCTGTGACAGCGCTACCAGGCCGTCGTAGCCTTTCAACCGAGTTTTCTGGCCGACAGCCTCAGCCATCTTGCGGCTAAATAGCCAAATACACAGCCGATCAATCAGGCTGTCTTGATAAACCGTCTTTTCGACCGTTACGTTAGCGTTGGGAGCAGGGCTGACAACTTTCATAGCACCAAACATTACCACACTCACATTCAAGGGTAGTGCGCCAGGCTCATCACACACCCTAGCTTAAAGTTAGGTAATGTTACTTACCCACAGGGCAAATTCGCCAGACCTTGATTGTTCTATGTTGCCCCATTGAAGAGTTCAACGGAGCAACACAGACGGTTTGGCAAAAGGTTAGACTCGGCTCTAAGGCAGATATTTAACGATCGCCTGTTCCCGCAGCCGGTCTATTTTTTCGCCGGGGGGCAGCTCGATATAGGTGCCTGGCTGGTCATACCCCATAACGTGCAGATAGGCTTCCAGGGGAGAAGCATGCCAGGAGTCGGTAGAGAGGCCGCCTTGGGAAGAATGACGCACCTGGCAAGCGTACCAACCATTGGGCAGCAGTTGGATCTTGATTTGCATAATGCTTACCGTGTTGGGGGAGTAGATCTGTCAAGAAACATGCAGAGCGGTCTTTGGAATTGCCAGCAATACATCAGCTAATCCAAATTCAGGTCCAGGGCTTAGGACATCTGCTCGATCTAAACTGCGTCATCGGATAAACAGCCGACACCGAGCAGCTCAAGGTTCTTAGCTCAGTGCCAACAGGATGAAGGGAACTACAGTGCGCAGCGGTCGCTTTCCGCAAATCACCTGATTTGTTTTCCTATTTTTGTTCTGCCTGATTGCCCGTGGTGCAGCGTTAGACTAGGTTATTGGACGCCCTGCCAAACCCAATGCATTTATGACTCTGCTGACTCTGCGCTCTGTCAAAAAAGACTTCGGCATCAAGGAAATCCTCAAGGATGCCAACTTTAGCCTGGAGGAGGGCGATAAGGTAGGGCTGATCGGCACCAACGGGTCGGGCAAATCTACGCTGCTAAAGATGATTGCTGGCCTTGAACCTATCGACAGTGGCGAGGTCTGGGTCAATGCAGGGGCTCGCATCGTCTATCTGCCGCAGCAGCCGGAGATGAATGAGCAGAACACCGTGCTAGAGCAGGTCTTTGCCGATGCAGGCGAACAGATGGCGCTGATCCGGGAGTATGAGGACCTCTCTCACCGGATTGGCCATGAGCCAGACAAAGCCGATGCGCTGATGGCCCGCCTGTCTAGCGTGACCGCTCAGATCGAAGCAGCAAATGCCTGGGATTTGGAAACCAATGCCAAGGTGATCTTGAGCAAGTTAGGCATCGAAGATTTAGATGCCCGCATTGGCGATCTCTCTGGCGGCTACCGCAAGCGCATTGCGATCGCAGCTGCCCTGCTCTCCGACCCCGATGGGCTGCTGATGGACGAGCCTACCA
>JACVRP010000512.1 GCA_014534385.1 Cyanobacteria bacterium Co-bin13 | reverse complement strand
TTGGCAATTGTGGCGTTGACCCTGGTCATCCGGTTCGCGCTCTACCCTTTAAATGCTGGATCGATCCGCAACATGCGCCGCATGAAGGTCGCCCAACCCGCTATGCAAAAGCGGGTCAAGGAACTTCAAGAGCGCCACAAGGACGACCCGGGTAAGCTCCAAGAGGAAATGGGCAAGGTCTACAAGGAGTTTGGCAACCCGCTGGCTGGATGCTTACCAGTGCTGGTGCAAATGCCCATTCTCTTTGCTCTCTTTGCCACCCTCAGGGGATCGCCGTTCTCAGACATTCCTTACAACGTCAACTTCCAGATTTTCCCCCAGGAAAAAGTTGAGCAGGTTCAGCCTCAGACGTTTTCGACCCCGCCTCAAACCGTTTACGTCGCTGATGGGGTTCACGTTCCAGTAACTGCCGTCGTGCCTAGCGGCAACCGCCTGCTGGTAGGCGAGAGAACAGATATCAAGCTGCAGACGGCCGACGGACGCTCATTGTCTGAGCTGATTGCTGAGAAAAACCCCGAAGACTCTCTGCCGGTTAAGGTCGAAGTCACCAAGGGGCAAGATCTAGTTGAGGTTGACGAAACGGGCAACATCACAGCTCTAGCTCCAGGAGACGCCACGATTCAGGTAAAAGTTCCGGGCCTGGCCTCCAACAAAGGGTTTCTATTTATTAAGGCCCTGGGTCGGGTAGGCGTTACCGGAGATGGGGGCGACATCCACTGGGACATCCTGATTATGGTGTTGCTCTTTGGCGTTAGCCTCTACGCCAACCAGGTGCTGTCGGGCCAAGGTCCCACCAGCGACAACCCCCAGCAAAATGCGGTTAACAAGTTCACGCCCATCATCTTTTCAGGGATGTTCCTGTTTTTCCCGCTGCCTGCCGGCGTTCTGATGTATATGCTGATTGCTAACATCTTCCAGACCCTACAGGCGTTTATCCTCTCCCGCGAACCGCTGCCTGAGAATCTGCAGAAGATTGTAGACGCTGAAGCAGCGAAGGCCGATGGAGATGGTCGTCAGGCGCTTCCCTTTGAGCCCGGCAGCCGATCCAAGAAAAAAGCCTGATCTTCCTATGAACGAACAATCCCAAACTGCAGGGGTGTCCTGGTTAGAAAGTCTGCTCTCGCTGCAAGGGCTCCAGGCAACCGTCTCTCACCAGCTGGTTGAAGATGCCGCTGGCTCTAGCTGCTGGCTAACCATCGACGAAACCCACCTCTCTCAAGCTCAGATAGAAGGGCTAATTGGCCCCCGAGGGGCAACGCTAGATTCGGTGCAGTACCTGGCCAATACGGTACTTAACCTAGGTAAGGACACAGAGGGGCAGCAAGCCTTTACGATTGAATTAGCAGGGTATCGGGCTCGCCGTCAGGCTGAGCTTGAGGCCCTAGCAGCCCAGGCGGCTGAGCAGGCTCAAGCCACCGGGCAGGAATTTGAAATTCGGGATTTGTCTTCAGCGGAACGCCGCCAGGTCCATCATTTCCTCAAAATCCATGAAGGATTAGAGACCTTTAGTCGAGGCAGAGAACCCGATCGTCGTCTAGTGGTCCGTCAGGCAGGACTTCAAGAAGGGCATGAAACCTAGTACGGAAGCGGTCTACATTCCGAACCTGCTACAGGCTCCGGAAAAGACCAAATCAATTGATATTGAGACTCACTACCCAGAGCTAGAAACGCTAACCCCGGTTCGGGGAGAAGTCACGGTTACACACCAGGGCAACTATTTGGAGGTGCAGGGTAAGGGAGAGACCATTATTACCCTGGCCTGCCACCGTTGCTTGCAAAACTACAACCATCGGCTGTCGGTTGCGCCTAGGGAGCTAATTTGGCTTGAGGACCTCGACGCTGAGGCTGAGAGTTATCCTCTAGAGCGAGAAGTGGCCGTAGAGGATTTGGTAGAAACCTTGCCGCCCAATGGCTACTTCTCTCCCGAAAGCTGGCTTTATGAGCAGCTTTGTTTGGCGCTGCCCCAGCAGCAGATTTGCAGTGCCGACTGCCAGGGCATTTCGCTACAGCAGAGTAATGGTGGGGCTAGCGACGTTGATCGCCGCTGGTCGGCCCTAGCCCAGCTAAGGGTTCATCTGCCCGAAGACACCGCTCAATAGCTGAGGGCAGACCCGCGCCCCATGTCGGCCAGGTTACCCTAGGCTAGAAGTGGTTATTGTATGGCAGCGGTATGAACTTTGCAGACGAACTCAGTCTTCTGATCCGGGCACGGTACCCAATTATCTACATTGCCACCTCAGAAGAGGAGCGCGCTGAAGGTGCGATCGCACACTGCGCCCGTGACCAGGGCAGCCGCGGCGTTTACGTCTGGGACTTTGTTGACGGCTACCAGGGCAACCTAAACGATGCTGGCTTTGGTCGCCGGAACCCGCTTCAGGCCCTAGAGCTGATTGAAAAGCTGCCAGCATCAGCGGCCGCCATTTTTATCCTGCGCGACTATCATCGCTTCCTAGATGACGTTGCCATCTCTCGCAAGCTGCGGAACCTGACCCGGTTACTCAAGTCCCAGCCCAAAAACATCGTAATTCTGTCTCCCCAGCTCACGATTCCAGACGATCTCGGTGAGCTAATTACAGTTCTAGACTTTGCCTTGCCTGCCCCGGCAGAAATTCGAACGGAGGTAGAGCGGCTGCTGGTGGCAACGGGCAGTTCGCTCTCCGCCGCCTTGGTTGACGAGCTGGTGCAAACCTGTCAGGGGCTCTCCTTAGAGCGCATTCGCAGAGTATTGGCCCGCGCCATTGCTGCCCACGGCTCGTTTCAGGCCAGCGACCTGGATTTGATCCT
>JACVRP010000482.1 GCA_014534385.1 Cyanobacteria bacterium Co-bin13 | reverse complement strand
TTAACCTAATTCCGGGGCTGCCCCTAGACGGCGGCCAGGTGCTCAAAGCGCTGGTCTGGAAAATCACCAAAAGCCGCACCAAAGGAATCCGCTGGGCCGCCAGTTCCGGGCAGCTGCTGGGCTGGCTAGCAATTTCCCTGGGGCTATTTGCCACCGTGGTCTACCAGATCTGGTTTGGCCTGTGGATCGCCGCCATTGGCTGGTTTGCCCTGCGCAACGCCGCCGCCTACAACCGGGTTACTGACCTGCAGGAGGCTATGGCTTCCCTTACCGCTGCCGACGCTATGGCAAGAGAGTTTCGGGTAGTCGATGCCGATATCACCCTGCGCCAGTTTGCCGACGATTATGTGCTCCAGGAAAAACGCTCCCCCGTTTACTTTGCCGCCTCCGATGGCCGCTACCGAGGTCTAGTAGCAGTAGACGACCTGCGCGAAATTGAGCGCAGCGAGTGGGAAACCCGTACCCTCCAAAGCATTGCCCAGCCCCTGCTAGAAATTCCTTCAGTGCGTGAGCAGACGCCCCTGCCCGACGTGATCGCTACCCTGGAGACCACTCTGCTGCCTCGCATCACTGTGCTAACGCCAGCTGACGCTGTTGCTGGCATTGTGGATCGGGGAGACGTTGTGCGGGCACTGGCCGGGCAGCTTGGGTTTCCCATTTCAGAGAGCGTAATTCAGCGCATTAAGGAGGAGGGCAAATATCCTCCAGGCCTGCAGATTCCAGCCATTGCTAAGGCCGCTATAGAGTAGGGCTGATTTCCCTAGGAACTGCCCCGCAAGAGCCATTGCTAAACCGGCAAGGAAAACGCCTCCACCGCCGCCGCTATCTCTGCTGAAGTCAGCGCCGCCGTGTAGAAACAGGCATCGAAACAGCGCTCAGCGGCCGATTTTAGCTCTGCAATCAGCCGCTGAAGTCGCATCTCTTCAGGCAGTTCCGCCAACGCCTGCGGTAGATGAATCCTATTTTCTACCTCACCAAAGACCTCTCGATACAGCCCGCTCTCGACGGAAAGCCGAATCGAGCCGTGCTGTAAAAGACAGCTGGCGCTCCAAAACTGGGCACTGCCTATTATCTTCTGGGCTGGATCTGCCGCCCCGACCAGGTCAGCCCCCGTAGCAGTGCCAAAGCAGTTGGGGTTGTGAATATAGCCGCGCCCTGCCGAGCCCAGCACAAGCGGTACATCCACAGCTCCCAGTCCTTCCACCAAGAACTGACAGACCTGTCGGTATACCTGTAGCCGTTCACCTTTAAACCCAGAAGCAATCAGGGCATAGGTCAAGTCCCCTGCATGCAGCACAGCCCGCCCGCCGCTGGGTCGACGCACAAGGTCTACCGGCTGCCCTCGCCAGACCAGGCTCCGCCAAGCCGGAGGCCAGCGCCGCTGATGATAGCCTAGGGAGACCGCTGCCGGAGACCAGGTGTAAAACCGCAAAACAGGCGGAGACTGGCCCTGCTGGTGCTGGTGCAGCAGCCAGCGATCCACAGCCATCTGCACCGCTCCAGGAGCTGCTATTAGGGGGATAAAACGCCAGGGTTGGGGCAAAGCTAATGTTTACTCAGGCAGCACCATATTCTGCAGCCAAAGCCTCGTCGTTATCGTCAGCAATGGTCGCGACAATGGTCATCAGGCGAGAGATCTCAGCCGGGGTAATGCCCTGCAAAATACGGCTGGATAGCACCACTACCTGCTCACCCAAAATACCGAAACAGGCCTCAAAGGTTTCCCCGCAGTTCATCTCAAGCAGGTGGCGCATGAGCCGAGGTTCTTCTTTAGCCGGTAGGGGCAGGACTGGAGACCATACCGTGAGCGTGTCGGTTTCCTCAGTGCCGGTTAGCTGGACGTAAACCTCTACGCTGCCATACTTAAACTTCCAGAGGTGGCCGTCTTCCGTATGGCTGACTAGGGCACTGTTGTCCTGGTCGAGGCTAGAAATGACGGTCTCGATAACCTCGATATGATTGGCGGTGTCAGCCTCAGAAATCCCTTCGATCAACATGATCAGCGTAGTTCCATCGCGTGAGTTGGCTTTAGCCATATCCTATAAAGACAGGCAACTGAAGGCAGTCGTCCAAAGGCATGACTTAAGCCAACTGTATCGCTACATCTGCGCTTTGCCTGGGGGTCTCTAGATTTTTTTACGGTTTGGCTTTCCTGAAAGCAATACCCATGCTGCCTCAACTAGGCAGGCTTGCGGCAGATCCAGTACTTACTCATAAAGTGAACCTGGTTGGTCACCTCCTCAAACCCCGCCTCGCTCAGGCGCGCGTTCAGGTCATCTGTCACGTAGTGGCGGTAGTAGGGTTCATGGAACAGGGAGGGGAAGTTTTCCATCGTCACCCGCAGCTCCGGTGAATCGCTGATCTGAATGGAGTCGCAAATGACAAAGGTGCCTCCTGGTCGAGTCACCCGAAATGCCTCATTGATGACGTTTTGACGAGCTACCGCAGGCAGTTCGTGGAACAGGAAGACGCTCACCGTTGCCTCGAAGTAGTTGTCTACAAAGGGCAAGGACTCGGCATTAGCCTGCACCAGCTGCGGCAGCACGCTGGGCTTCTGCGATAGGGTTTGGTTGGCCTTACGTAGATAAGCCGGGGAAAGGTCAACCCCATAAAGAGAAGCCTTGGGCAGCGTCTCGCGAATCAGGCTGAGGGTGCGCCCCGTACCACAGGCGATGTCTAGCACTTTGCCGCTGCCGGAGGGGCTAAGCGCCGTGAGGCCCTGCTTCAAGGGAGCCAAAATGCGGCGGCGCATGGCATCAGCCGTGCCATTGAAGAGAATCTCGACCTGAAGGTCGTACAAATTAGCCGACAGGTCACTGAGGTAACCGTTGGTCTGGTGGTGGAAGTTTTGCAGATAATACTTGGGGTAGCCCGATGTATCAACATCCGAGTCAAACCGATGGTACTCCCGATTGTTGGCCCGCTCCCAAATCATGGGCGTGTCGAGACACATGAGCGGGTAATAGCGGAAGAAATCATCCCAGGGATTATCAAACAGGAGCTCTTTGGGA
>JACVRP010000581.1 GCA_014534385.1 Cyanobacteria bacterium Co-bin13 | reverse complement strand
TATGGCCTAACCGCGAGCGTGGCTGCTCAGATAGGACCGTGCGGCAGCATTGGGGCATTACCGGTTCGCCTAGCCCCGTCAGACATCTTTTTGTCAAACATTTGGAAGACAATGCAAAAATATTTGACTTTTCCGCATCAGCGGAGGATTATGGGCGCATTCAGGTCGCCTGTCAACCTTTCGGGGGTCTTTTCCGGCATATTGGCGACTGTGGCGATGTCGTCGCTAGCTAGCCACTCCTCCCTTGAGGCCTTAACCCATGCTGCCAATCAAATCCAAATCCCCCGTCGTGCAATATCTGCTGACTGCCCTGCTGGTCATCCTGGGGCTAATGGTGCTCAAAGCACTGGTAGCGTGGGCAGCGGAGGTGTTTCTTCACCCCATTCCGATCATGGGAGGCTGGCTCAAAAGCCTGGAGATCGTTGAGCTTATCAACGTCATTGTGTTTGCGGTGCTGGGGTTTAGCCTGGGAGCCGCTACGGTCTACTTTCCTCCTCGCCTGTCCCTCTGGAAGAAGTCTCTGGTGCTTGCGATCGCGATTCCCCTGGTCTTCTTTACCAGTTACTGGGTTCGACAAACTCTCTGGCTAAATCAGATATCAGCGTCTTCAGAATTAAACTTTGGCCAGGCTAACCAGATTGCCAATCAGGCACTCAAAAGCGCCAGCGGCAGCGACGGCTTTTGGGGGTACTTCCGCTACACCACTCAAATGCCCATCCTGCCCACCACGCTAGACGGACTACAGCGCCTGACCGACGATCAAAAGTGGTTCCGGTCTGAGCTTACCCGCTTCAGCGGCTTAGAACCTGGGATCTTTTCGCTCATATTCAACGGGGCGGGCTGGGGCATTCGGCTTTTTCTCATGCTGGTGTCGGTGCTGACCGCCGTGATCTACTTCCTCAAAGGATTGGCCTGGGCCGATACTGTGCGCCTGCGTCGCCTTGCCGCAGGACCGTCGTGAGCACGCCCTGCGGCAAGGCAGGTGCCAATTCCCGCCGAAAATGGATTGAAGTTTTGGCAGAACCTTGACTAGGGGAGAGGCCAACCGGATTTAAATTGCCTATCCTGAGCCCAAGTAACCCATTCCCTTCCCCAACACCGCTATGACTCAAGTCACTGCTCTTATTTTGGCCGGGGGACAAAGCTCACGCATGGGGTACGACAAAGCCCTGATTGACGTGGAGGGAACGCCCCTACTCCGGCGTACCTGTGAAGTGGCTCTGGCCTGCACCCCCACGGTCAAAGTTGTTACGCCCTGGCCAGACCGCTACCAGGCAGTGGTGCCGGCTGCCGTTGCCTTTGTGCATGAGCAGTTTTTGGCGCAGGAAGTGCCCCAGTCCCACGGTCCGCTAGTGGGGTTAGCCCAGGGGTTGGCCCAGGTCGACTCGGATTGGGTTCTGGCCTTAGCCTGTGATCTGCCCCATCTTAAGGCCGCTGTTCTGCAAGCCTGGGCGCGTCAGCTGGAAAGCTTGCCGCCAACTACCCTGGCCTACCTGCCCCAAATCAAAGGTCGCTGGGAGCCCCTCTGCGGCTTCTACCGTCGGAGTTGTTTGCCCCTTCTAGAAGCGTTTATTCAAAAAGGGGGGCGATCCTTTCAGCGATGGCTGGACCAACATCCAGTGACCGTGATTGCTGAGGTCGATCCTGCTCTGCTGTTTAACCTCAACACCCCAGGAGATGTTGCCAGCCTGCGGCAAACAATTTCGGCGTCGGGAAAGATCTAAAAAACCCCGTTGATGACCGAACGATACAAAAAGCGCCTGAGGAAAGGGGATTTCCTAGACTGAAGGCAAGTTCCCCTGCGACTGGAGATGGTTTAATGCTTGATTGGATTACGGGCAAGAAAATTCGCCTCAACCTGTCCTTGAGTCCGGCCTGCCTAGAGGCTCTAGATGCGATCGCAGACCACACCAAACTCAGCCGTTCTGAAGTCCTCGAACACCTGACTCAAGGCAGCCTAGCCCTAAACAGCGACAGCGCCGCGACCTGCTTTAAGGCAACCTCAGAAGGCGTTTCGCTAGAGAGTCCAGCCGCATCACCTGCGCCAGCCCCTGCAGCACCACCCTCCAATCCAGCAACCGCAGTGCAGTCAGAAGCCGGGCCAAAGGCCGAGCCGGTTCAGGAGACCCCAGAGCAGGCGGGTTTCAAACCAGATGACGCCGATCCAGGTCAAGCAGCGCCCGAACCCACCGTAGAAAGACCCGCTG
>JACVRP010000205.1 GCA_014534385.1 Cyanobacteria bacterium Co-bin13 | reverse complement strand
GCTAGTGCGCTGTCTCAGTTTTCAGACACGTTTACCAGCGCCGTGCTGTGGCAGTCGGTGCTCTACTGGGCGCTGATCCTGGTCATGCTGGTGGGCGTGGCTGGGGCCTTTATCCCCGCCCTGCCAGGCATCACGCTGATTGTCGGTGCGATCGCAGTTTGGGGTCTGGTCACTGGCTTTGCGGGTTTGTGGCTGGCTCTGGGGGTTGCGATCGCGGCCCTGATTCTGGGCATCTTGGCCGACTACTTGGCGGGCATCATTGGAGCACAGCGGGTTGGGGCCAGCAACTGGGGCCAGATTGGAGCGGTTGTAGGCATGCTGCTGGGGCTATTTGGGTTTTTGCCTGCCCTGCCTATTGGCGGCCCAATTTTAGGACTCGTCTTTGGAACGGTTTTAGGCGCTTTTATTGGAGAGTTTCTGCATCGGCGAGAACTGCCGCCCTTAAAGCGCACTCAGCAGTCTTTCAAAGTAGGGATTGCAATTGTGGTCGGCAACCTGGTGGGCAACCTGCTCCAGGGACTGCTCGCTATTTTGACCATTGTTGTTTTTATCGCTACCACCTGGTCTAGCCTCTACGGGGGCTAGTGTGCAGGTTGGCAGAGGAGAAGGGAAGTCGCAGAAAACAAGAGACGGAAAGACGAGGAGAACTATAAAAGCCGGGATACTCTCACAGAGGTCAGCTACTCAGAGCGGGTTTCTCCTTTTATACCAACTCCTCGAAGTCAGGCTACAGATAACTTCTGGTAGGGGCACATGAGTATGCGCCCGGTGCAGCATTTGTAGCGCTGGCAGAAAGAACTGGTATTAGTCTTTTGTAGGGAGTGTTTCTTGCCTAGATCGGGCGGCGCTACAGCTCTGATCAGGCACTGGGCTAAAAGAGCGGCTCAGCAGGTTCACTCTCTAATTCTCAAAGTTACGCTAAATGTATTAAGTACGTTGGTACCTCCGTCTTTTCACGGAGGCTTTTTGGCATTGTTGCCGTATTGATTTACCTCAATTTCACAAAACTGCCCGCAAGAGGCTTTTGTTAAGAGTATTTATTAAAGCTGATAGCTGATTTTTCGTGCTTTCTCGGATCGCTCAAAAAACTAATTTGTTCCCGTACAGATTAAATAATTTTCAGGGGGTTTCACCCCTCTGCTAAGAGTTTTTCTAGTTCGCTATGTTTAGTTTAATCAAGCTCTTAGCTCTGGCTCCCAGAATTGTCAGGAACATAGACAGATTAAAGCTGAAATGGCAGAAAAGCCATTTCCTATTTTCTCAATCTGGTTTCAGGCATTAAGAAGGGTTTGATTTATATAGGTTAGGTCTTTAGCCATTAAATCCGATCTTTAAAGCCCTACAGACAGCTCTGCATAAACTGTTTTGGTTTCTGTCTTCTGTCTCCCTGCCCAAAGACCTTGGTCAGCAGCAGGTATCAAGCCGCTTTACTGCTTTTCTCTCTTCCATCAGGTGTGGTCAAATGTCACGGGATGCTCTAGTGGTCGGCGTTAATGCCTACCAAAAACTACCAAACCTCAATGCCCCTGCCCAGGATGCCGAAGCTATCGCTCGCTGCCTGGAAAGCCTGGGTGAGTTCCGGGTGTACCGGATGCCGGAGGCGATCCAGGCCGGCAAATCTGCGATCGCAAAAAGCACCGGCATCACCACCCGCATGCTAGAAGAGTCATTAATCCGTCTCTTCAAACCGACCGGCAAGAACGTCCCTCAAACGGCTGTCTTCTACTACTCAGGCCACGGTCTACAGCGCAACGTCGGCATTCGGGAAGGCTATTTAGCCACTAGCGACGCCGATCCCAACAGCGGCAATTTTGGCGTGTCTCTGTTTTGGCTGCGGCGACTGCTGCAGGAAAGCCCGGTGCGGCAGCGCATCCTCTGGCTAGACTGCTGCCACAGCGGTGAACTATTGAACTTCCTGGAGGCCGACCCAGGAGCTAACGATGGTACTGATCGCCTGTTCATGGCCGCCTCCCGCGAGTACGAGCCCGCCTATGAAGCGCTAGAAGGCTCGCACAGCGTCTTCACCAAAGCTCTGCTGTCGGGGCTCAACCCCTATAAGTCGAGAGGGGGCATCGTCAACGGCCACCATCTGACCGAAGTGGTCAGCAGCGAGCTGAAGGGCGAAATCCAGCAGCCTTTGTTCGAAAGCTCCGGCGCAGATATCGTTTTAACTCGCGCTTCAGGGACCGCTGCTGTTCCTTCCTCTGCCACCACCACCCTAGATCGGCTCAAACACCTGAGCTACAGCTTCTGCCCCTTTCGAGGCCTGAACCCCTTCGAAGAAGCCCACGCCGGACATTTCTTCGGACGCGAGCAAATCACCGCCAAACTGACTCGCTACGTTGAGCACTCGTCGTTCTGTGCCGTGGTTGGAGCGTCTGGTATTGGCAAAACATCCCTATTAAAGGCGGGGCTAATTTCCCAGCTGCGCCAGGCCCAGTCAGCCTCGCAGGAGGTGGTTTGGGACATCCGCCAGGTCACGCCCGGCGTCAACCCTCTACAGAGCCTGGCTGAGGCCTTTATTGAGCCTCATGCCGAAGGCATTGAGCGGGCCGATCAGCTGCGGCGGGCAGAGAGCTTTTTACAGGCAGGCGGTGCGGGTCTGGCTCAGCTGGTTCGAGCAACCCTCAACGACAGTCAGGCTAGCCACCTGCCCTCTAAGCGGCTGCTGCTAGTCATCGACCAGTTTGAGCGCGTCCTGCCCATGCAGGTCAGCCGGGCCGAGGCAGATCCAGAGAAAAATAGTGCCGCGCGATCGCAGTTTGTCCGCTGCCTGAGCGAAGTCCTTAAAGACGGTAGCCTGCCGCTCCATATCGTGATTGCGCTGCGCTCGGACCAGATTGAGAGCCTGCGCCCCTATCCTGATTTCTATGCCCGCGTGACCGAGCACTGCCTGACCGTGCCGCCAATGGCCTATGAGCAGGTCAAAGCCGCCGTCGTCAAACCGCTTGAGAAAGTTGGCCTGCGCTACGATCCCAACCTGATTTACACACTCATGCTGGATGTCGTTGGGGCCCCCGGTGAGCTGCCTCTGCTCCAGCTAGCGCTGCAGGAACTCTGGCGACAGCGCGAAAAAGACCCCACTGGCCAAGCCGCCCCCAAACTTACGCTAGAAGCCTATGCTGAGCTGGGCGGCGTTCGAAATTTACTCAACCAGCGGGCAACTCAGGTCTTCGAGCACCTGTCTGAGGCTGAGCAAAAGGTGGCCCAGCGAATTTTTCTGAGCCTCTGTGAGTTGGGCGAGGGCACCGAAGACAGCCGCCGTCGGGCCTGCCTTAGTGAACTGATGACCACCGCTTTTCCCGATGCACTAGTCATTCAAACTCTGTCAAAGCTGATCGAGGCCCATCTGGTGGTCGTCAATCACGAGACCCTGCCCCAAGGCAGCAGCGTTGAGGGCGTAGATTTACCGGAAGCCGCCTGGACCACGCCCAAATTTCTAAAACAGGACAGGTCTCGGGTGATCGCCAACCTGCTCAACCGCACTCAGACTCCTGTAGTCGAGCCCAGTGTGCCGGTGCCGACCCTAGATATTGTGCACGAATCTCTGATTCGCTCTTGGCCCCTGCTGCGGCAGTGGCTAGAGGAAAGCCGCCACGTTATCTGGCTACAGCGTCGCCTAGAGGCCGCCGCTACAGAGTGGCAGCACCAGGGCTATCCAACCCACCCAGAATATCTGCTGACCGGCAGCCGACTGCGAGACGCCGACGAATTTCAGAAAGCTCAGGGGCATTGGCTGTCTTCCCTGGCCCAGCAGTATCTCACCGCTAGCCAGCGAGAGGACCGCAAACGGCAGTGGAAACGCCACGCCATGCAGTGTCTGATTCCGGCCTCAGTGGTTTTGGGCATGCTGTCTGCCTACGGGCAGTACAAAGTCAGCGAGTATCTGACGGGCAGCGCTGTCGCCGCCAGGGCTGACGTAACTTTACAGGCTGAGGCCAACGATGGGGCAGCCCCCCATCCCGCAGGCTCAGATCAGACGGCACAAGCTGCTGGTCCGGCCTCAGCGATTGCCCAGGCCCTGCGGCCATTTCTGCCCACTAGCGGGGTCGCCCCTACGGCTCTCCTGGTCGCAGCCCAGATGCAGATGGCTCAAACCTCAGCGAGTCTCATGCCGACTGTCGCCCCCGGCACTGCTCTAGCCCTGCCCCACCTGCCGGTCAAGGTCAGCGTCCCAGCCGATCTTGCGGCGCTGCCGCAAGGGGTTGCCCTGCCTCCCTCTATAGCTCAGTCCATGCCTCAGCCGGTGATTGTAGTTTGGTGCATTCAAACAGAGCCTACCCCGCTCTGCACCACGGCGGTTTCCCAGTAGGCTCTAGCCCCAATTTTGAGAGCCGCGATCTATGCTGGTGGGCAGAGCTTTCGCTGAATCACCGGGCTATGCAAATTCTGTCGGTCACTCTGAAGAACTTCAAAACTCATCGCGATCGCTACTTTGAATTTCAGCCCGGCACCAACGCTATCTGCGGAGAAAACGGAGCCGGTAAAACCAGCCTTTTAGAAGCCATTGCCTGGACTCTGTTTAACTACCAGGGCGACTATGCCAAGGAAGACCTGATCCGCAACGGCAGCAGCAGTGCTCAGGCAACCGTCGCCTTTATCTCTAGCCGCGATGGCCGCACCTATGAAGTGCAGCGCTGCACCCAGCGGGGCTACACCCTTTACGACCCCCAGCTAAACGAGCGGCTGCCCTACACCCGGATTAAAGATGAGGTGCTGCCTTGGCTGCGGCAGCACCTGGGGGTTGGCCCCGGTACCGACCTAGCCCAGCTCTTTTCCCGCACCATTGGCGTGCCTCAGGGCACCTTTACCGCTGATTTTTTGCAAACTGCTGAAAATCGCAAAGCCGTCTTCGACGCCATTCTCAAGGTAGAAGAGTACAAGGCGGCCTATAAACAGATGAACAGCCTGCGGCGCTATGCCGAGGACCAGGTTGAAGCAGTCAAGCAGGAGATTGCCCAGTACGAGGAAGCGCTGCAGGCCCTGCCCGACCTGCAGACCCGGCAGCAGGCGGTGGTGCAGGAAATTCAGGCCAATCAGGCTGAGCTACAGGCCCTGGAATTGGCGCTGGTAGACCTGCAGCAGCAGCGGAGCAGCCTGCAGGCTGAGGCCCAACAGCTGCAGGCGCTCTCGGCCCAGCTGCAAACTTTGAGCAGCCAAATCGAGGGCAAAACCCAGGTCAGCCTGCGCCTGCAGCAGTCTCTGGAGCAGGCTAAACAGGCGATGGCGATCTGTGAGGCAAACTGGGCTGCCTACGAGCAGTACCAGGCCGCCGAGGCCCAGCTGCAGGCCCTGAGCCAGCAGCAGCAGGCGCGGCAAGCGCTGCAGACCCAGCTACGAACCGTGCAAAAGCAGGCTGAGCAAAAACAGGCCGCGCTGACTCGGCTGCAGGTAAAGCTAGAGTCGCTAGACCAGACGGCCCAGGAACTCACCAGGCTGCAGCCCCTGGCCCAGCAGCAAGCTCAGATAGAACAGCAGCTCAGCCAAGTCCAGCTGCAGCTGCAGGCACTTCACCCAATTCACCTGCAGCTGCAGCAGCTGCAGCGAGAGAGCCGGCAAAGCCAGCAGCAGGCCGTTACGCTGGAAACGGCACTAGACAGGCTGCAGCGCTTGAAGCCGCTGGTCGAAGAAATTGTAGAGCGGGAGCAGCAGTGCGATCGCATTCAGCAGCAGCTTAGCCGACTAGAGGCCGCTCGCCAGTTTGAGCAGGAACTGCAGAGCCTGGTCAACAGCAGTCAAGCCAACATCGGCCAGTACAAAACCCGGGCAGAGGAGGCGCTGCAAACGCTGTCTGGGCTACAGATCAGCATTCCGCTGCTGTCGGCGGAGGCGGTCGCGGCCCTGAGAACCGCCATTGAGTCGGGAGTTGCCCTTAACCACACCCTGCTGGGCGAACTTGAAGGAATTTTGCAAGATTTAGCCAGTCAGACCGACGCCAGCGCCCTGCGCCAGCAGCTGCAGAACCACCGAAAAGCCCTGGAGCAGCGGTACCAATACCGGGGCGAACTGGCTCAAATACCGGCCCAGCAGCAGCAGCTAGCGGGGCTCAAAGCCCAGCAGCAGGAGTGGCAGACAGAGCAACAAGTCCTCCAGACCCGGCTACTGACAGAAGCCGGCCTGGAAGAGGAGCAGCGCGCCCTGAGCCAGAGCCTCGCAGCTTTAGGCAATCCGCAGGGGCAGTGCCAGCTACTGGAAAAATCGCTCCAGGACCGCTCTCGCCTGCAGGCCCTGTACGACCAGCAGAGCGCTGACCAGCAAACCTGGCAGCAGCAGGTAGCAGATCTAGAAACTCAGCTAGAAGCCTTTGCCAACCTCGACCTGCAGGTAGCCCAGCAGCAAGCGGCCAAGCAGGCCCACTGGACCGGTCACTCACTCTACCTGCAGAATCAGCAGGCGGCTGGGCAGCAGCCCCAGCTTGAAGCAGAGCTGACGGCAACCGAGCAGGCTACTCAGAGCCTGAAACAGCAGCAATCGCAGCTGCAGCAGGACTACATCGCCCAGCAAGCCAAGGTTGACCCGGTGGCGCTGGCGGCGATTGAGCGCCAGTATGGGGAGATGCGATCGCAGGCCGATCGCCTTAGCGGCAGCCTGCCCCAGCAGCAAAAACTGTTGGCCGAGCTAGAGCAGCAGCTAACTGTGCTGCAGGAAATGGCCCAAAAACGAGGCCGGGCTGAGCAGGAACGACTGCGGCGCGATCGCGTCAAGCGATTCGTTAATTTTGCCCGCAATGCTTACAAAGAAGCCGGTCCCCGCATTAGCGAGTGCTACGTCCAGAACATTTCTCGGGAAGCCGATCGGCTGTTTCGGGAGCTGCTAAACCGACCTAACGTCGC
>JACVRP010000578.1 GCA_014534385.1 Cyanobacteria bacterium Co-bin13 | reverse complement strand
GGGCTCAGGTGGTGCTAGAAGGCCAGCAGGTACTGCCCAAACGCACGACTGAGACGGGCTTTAGCTACCAGTACCCTCAGGTTAAAGAAGCGCTGGAAGAAATTTTGCAATCCTAGCGGTGTTCAAAACAGCGACGGCTAAATAAATAGCAAGGTGGATGGGTAGATCGGTGGATGAGTGGATGGGTGGCGAATGCAGGCGAAAATGGCTGTATTTGCTTTTCATACAGAATGACCGCCGACCTACGATGGAAAAATGCCATAGGCTTTTCCGATGAAAAAGCTGATTCTACGGTTCACGCTGCTGCTTGCCCTGCCGCTGTTCGGTGGCTCCCTTGTTAGCTGCACCCGCTCAGAGACAGCCGCACCGCCCCCTTCTACGGTGCCTGACAGCTCAACTCGGACAACCGCGCCGTCTCCCATCACCCAAGAAGCCGTTGCCCAAATTCGTCAGACCATGACCCTGGCGGAAATACAAGCCGTCTTAGGAAGCCCCGGCCAGCTCATCGAACACCCAGAAACCTCTACAGACCATGCCCAGTCCTACGAATGGAGAAACCCAGACGGGTCCTATTTATGGATAGTCTTTGCCGAAGGCCAAATTGTTGGCATGGGCAACGTAAATCTGCCGAGGGCCGCTAATTAGAGGGCAAGGACACATGGGGATACCTCCCCTCCTCGCATCCCTGCGTCTCCCCCTCCCCACGTCTCCCCTCGCGTCTCCTCTAATGCAAATCCGCTTCCCACACCCCAATATAAATTCGGTCCTGTCGGTTGCGTTCGACAACGCCCTTTAGATCACCTGCCGTAAAGGTGTAGCGATTAGACTGCCGTTGCTGGACCGCTTCTAGGCCCTGTTGAACGTCCGAACCTGCGCGCCCGTTCAACATGCCGCTGAGGGTCTGCTGCATTACGTCAGGATCAACCGACTGGGCAAAAGAGGCTTCAGTTTGGCGAACTCGGCTGCTGCTTTTGTCAAAGATGTAGGCGACCGTCACTTGATTGGGCACCAGCTCGTAGAGGACAGAGCGGGTGTTGGGCCAGTAGCCATTGCTTGTTCTTTGACTGGGTTCCCCCAGCAAATCTTCAACTTCCTGTTGGGAGACGCCGGTGGGCAGGCCGGGAACGCTGCCTGTGATGCGGGCTTCGCGGTTGGAGGCAGGGGCTGCTACTGGCTCAGGGGAAGGTTCGGGCTGGGTTGCGCGGGTAGGCTCTGCTTCGGGGGCTGGCTCGGGTGCAGGTGTCGTTTCTGGTTCGGGAGCAGGCTGCTCTTCAAAGGCCAGCGGATCTTCCTCGATCGGATCAGCTTCTTCTGTCGGAAGCTCTGCTACAGCTGGAGTTTGGTCTGGGGACTGAGAATCAGCAGGAGAGCGCGCCCATTGGGCTCCCACGGCAGCGGCGATCAGTGAGGTCGCTGTAATTAGGCCCAGCAGGGCAGCAGTGCGCCACCGGGGCTTTCTGCTGGGTGATTTGGCGGATGGTCTGGCAGCGGGTTGGGCGGATGGCCGGGTCGGGGCTGCTACGGTTTGCCCTCGCCCTGAGACTGGCGGTTCATGGGTCTTGAGAGGAGAGCTGACGGGCAGAGTGGCGACTGCGGTATGCACGCCAGAGCTACCCATGGGTCTATCACTCAGACTGGCACTGTCTGGCAGGAACTGCAGCCAGGCGGCGACGGATTGGGGCCGGTGCTCGGGTTCGACCGCCAGGCCTTGAATGATTGCCTGGTTAGTGGCAGCGCTGAGCTGAGGCCGCAAATCGCGAGGGGCGGGCAGGGGCTGACGTTCTCGCAAAATTGAGGCTACAGGGACCTGGGCGGTCAGCATGGCGTAGAGGGTGGCTGCCAGACCATACACGTCGGTAGCCGGGGTACGCTGGGCCTGAGAGATGTACTGCTCGATGGGAGCATAGCCGCTGGAGATCAGGCTGGTGTGGGTTTGGGTGACGCCAGGGGTAAATTCGCGGGCAATGCCAAAGTCGATCAGCACGGCTTCTTGAGTGCCTTGGCGCACAATTATGTTTTCTGGTTTGACATCGCGGTGCAGCAGCCCATTCTTGTGAACGACCTGCAGTGCCGCGCCCACCTGCCGGATATAGTGAATTGCCAGGGCTTCGGGGAGAGGCCGATCTGGAAAAATGACCTGGTCCATCGTCTGGCCAGGAACGTACTCCATCACCAGGTAAGACACCCCATCTTCGGTAAAGAAGTCATTGACGCGCACAATGTTGGGG
>JACVRP010000124.1 GCA_014534385.1 Cyanobacteria bacterium Co-bin13 | reverse complement strand
GGTCTGGTTTGCGATCGCAGGTTTTATGCCCAATCTGTTTGCCATCCCGACGATAACCTGGTTTCTGCTGCCCACGTCCCGGCCTCAGTTCATTCAGAAAACCATCAGGAGCATTAAATCCCTCTGCCCGGCTTAGCGGCAGGGCTGCTGCAGGGTCGGTGATTCTAGGATCTGATTTGCACCGGCATTACTAGATAGGTCATTTTCAGCTCACCCAGCGGGATGACCACCGACGGACTGGTGGCAGAGTTGCACTGAAACTGCACGTCGTTACTGGTAAAGGTCTTGAGCCCATCTAGCAGATAGCGCACGTTAAAAGCAATTTCCAGGTCGTCTCCGGTGATTTGGGCGGGCATGACCTCTCGCCCGCTGCCCACCTCCTGAGCTTCGGCAGAAATAGCCAGGGTTTGCTGGGCGCTGTCGAGCGTCAGCTTCACAATGTCGTTTTTTTGTCCGGCCAAGACCGCAATTCGCTCCAGGCTGGCGATAAACTGGCGGCGATCAAGCGTCATCTGGCGCACAAACTGCTTGGGGATGAGCTGGCGGTAGTTGGGGTATTGCCCCTCTAGCAGCCGGGTCGTCAGCCGCTGAAAGCCCAGCTCAAACAACACCTGGGTTTGGTCAAACCGGAGGGATACCGGGTCATTGCTGCCATAGCCCTGCAGCATGCGCTCCAGCTCCCGCAGAGCCTTTGCCGGCACAGTGACGTTCATAGCCATCGTGGGGGCGCTGCCGGGGGCCTGCTCGGTAGCCTGGACGACGGCTAGCCGGTGGCCATCGGTAGCGGCAAACTCTAGCAGCTCCGGCTCGGACAGCAGATGAACGCCGGTGAGCACCTGCTTAGTCTCATCGGAGCTGGTCGAAAAGAGCGCTCCCCGCAGCCCTTCTAGCAGCGCTTCGGCAGAAATTTCTGCGGCCTGCCCATCTTCGACGGTAGGCAGCGAGGGATAGTCTTCTGCGCTCAGGCCCCGCACCTGATATTTGCCGGAGGAAGAGGTCAAAACGACAGCAGACTCATCTGGCTCTTCCTCCACAGTGATGTCTTCTCCGGGCAGGCGCGAGACAATGTCTCCTAACAGCTTGGCTGGCAGGGTCAGAGTACCGTCGGCTTCAACCTGAGCCTCAAAACTAGTCTGGATGCCCATGGCCTCATCAAACCCGACTAGGGACACCCGCTGAGTGTCGCTATCAGCACTGATCAGGACGTTGCCCAAAACGGGTCGGCTCGGCCGCGAGGGGACCGCTTTACTGACAAGGGACAGCTGCGTATTGAGTTCGCTCTGGGCACAGACAAACTTCATGGCGCTCAGACTGGGTAGGGTTCTCACTTTGGAAGCCAATCGTAACACCGTTGAGAGGGCACATCAATCTCGCTGTCTCACGCCTCTTTGATCGGAAAAGGCTTTTCTACTGTCTTTTAAAAGTTTAAAAAAAGAGTAGTCGTAGTAGGGGCTGGGGAATCTGTGGAAAAGACCGGGATCGGTTGGATCTAAGGGCTTTTTTTCTACAGCCTGCTGTGGATAACTTGTGGAAAAGAAAATGGGTATTCCCCAATCCTCAGAAACGCTGATTCTGTCTCCACAATCCCTATATACTTCTCCCCGATCTAGGGCTCCCTTTTCCACAGCTTTCCCTCGGTTTTCCACAGCTTTTGAAGCATGGCTTAAGGAAAATTTAATGTTTTAGCAACCTCTCTCAACAGTGCCAAGAGAGGACAAAAAAAGACCGGCACTGTGCCGGTCTGGATTTCTTTACCAATTTTTGTAGGGTTGTGATCAGGCGTTAGCGAGGCTGGTTTGAAAGGTTAATGCGATCGCTAATCTGCCGAATAGTCTGCGCCAGACTAATATCTCGCTTGATTACCTGGGCAATTTTTTCACAGCTGTACATCACCGTAGTGTGGTCTTTGCCGCCAAACTCCTCACCGATTTTGGGCAGGCTCAGATCGGTGAGCTGGCGCATGAGATACATGCCGACCTGGCGGGCCAGGCTAATTTCCCGCCGCCGTGAATTGCTCTTTAAATCTTCCACAGAAATGCTGAACGCCTCTGAAACAGCCCCAATTACTGAGCTAGGAGAGGCATCAATTTTTTCCACTGGGGGATTCAGGACCGGCGTCAGGTTATCTACGGTCATGGGCAGGCCGGAGATAGAGGTATAGGCGATGGCGCGAATCAGCGCCCCCTCCAATTCGCGAATATTGGTGGTGTAGACCGAAGCAATGTACTCAATGGCCTCGCGGGGAATTCGCACGTTTTCATACTCCGCCTTCTTCTGGAGAATGGCCATGCGGGTTTCAAAGTCTGGCGACTGGATATCTGCAATCAGACCCATTGAAAACCGAGAGCACAGCCGTTCCTGCAGGCGGGGAATCTGATTGGGAGGCCGATCGGAGGCCAGCACAATCTGCTTGCCTGCCTCGTGAAGCGTATTGAAGGTATGAAAAAACTCTTCCTGGGTATATTCCTTGCCCTCAATAAACTGAATGTCGTCCACCAGCAGCACGTCTACTTCCCGGTAGTGCTCCCGAAAGGTCTGCATGCTGTCTTTACGGATGGCCGTAATAAGATCGTTGGTGAACTGCTCAGTAGAGACGTAAGACACCCGAGCCCGCGTATCAATTTCAAGCCGGTAGTGGCCGATGGCCTGCATCAGGTGGGTTTTGCCCAGCCCCACTCCACCGCAGAGAAAGAGGGGGTTAAATTCACGGCCGGGCGATTCGGCCACCGCTAGAGAAGCGGCATGGGCCATGCGGTTGTTAGATCCTACGACGAAGCGGGAGAAGACAGCTTTAGGATTGAGTTCGTTGTAGCGGCGATGCACCTGTTTAGAGGCTGGGGTATCGCTCTGGCGCGGCAGCGAGGCCGGCGTTGGCCAGGTGACATCCGAAACCGTAGAACTGGCCCCCTCGCTGCCCTCGCTGCGCACGGTGACCTGAATGTTGATGGTCTGCCCCAGGATCTCGTTGACTACACCGGCAATCGTGTCAACGTAGTGCTTCTGCAGCCAGTTGCGAGCGAAGGGGTTGGGTGTAGAAATGACCAGCTCACGCTCATTGAGAGATTGAGCCCGGGCTGGCTTGATCCAGGTTTCAAAGGTTGGGCGGCTGAGCTGTGTCTGTAATCGGTCAAGTACCTCTTCCCAGAGCCCATCCAAAGCCTTCTCCACAGCAAACCTCCGAAATGAGTAGCCCCACAAACCTGTTTTGTGACCCCAGCCAAATCCTGATGGATGACTGACGCGAGGGTCAGGCTCCAGAATGCCCCGGACTTACTAGAGTACTAGATATACGTCTGAAGATCAGGGATTAATACCGTATGTAGCGTATAGCAATTGCATTTCTCCCAATCCCCAAGGGTCAGTAGTTTTTTGCTCTGCTCGCCCGCTTATGAAAGCGCTTACAGATGACTCTGTCATACGCGAGTCCTAGGCACATCCGCCAAAACTCTGCTTTTGCGGCAGCTCCCGTCAGCTGGAACTCCCCTAGCCATCTTAAGGTCAGGAAGACAGAAAGGGAAATGTTTCGTGGGGTGGATGCACAGCCCTATGAGGCAGCCCGCCTGCGACCAAGTCAGGGATTCAGTACTTTGTTTAAGCCGGTAAACGAGTCCCCAGGAACCTGAAAAAGCTGAACCTGAAAAAGTCTGCAGCAGTTTCCAGACGGGTCTTGATGCCAGACGTATTCTAGTACCAAGCGTGTCTTGATTGTTTGATGTGCAGTTGGAGAAAGGAGCTGAGAGATGTCACACTGCGATCGCACCCCATCCTGTTCCCGCTTAGCGCTGACGAGCAGGCGCTGGCGGCAGCTAACCGGCGCACTGCTCGTGCTGGCTAGTGCTGGGGCTGTCGTAGCGGCTCAGCCCGCGCCAGCAGAGGCGACCGTGGAAGCGCCCGTCCTGCTCAGCCAGGGCACCGGCCGCCTGCTGACCGGCCAGGGCACCAATTTTATTGCCGATGCCGTTGATCGGGTTGGGCCTGCCGTAGTGCGAATTGATGCAGCCCGAACGGTGGTGCGGCAGACCCCCAGTATTTTTAACGACCCCTTCTTTCGAGAATTTTTTGGCGACTTTGGCGTGGCCGGACCTCCCTCTACCCGGGTTGAGCGAGGCACGGGATCGGGCTTTATCATCAGCGGCAACGGCACCATCTTGACCAATGCCCACGTGGTTCAGGGAGCCGATCAGGTCATCGTCACCCTCCGAGATGGTCGGGAGTTTCGCGGGGAAGTGGTGGGCGAAGATCCGGTGACCGATGTAGCGGTGATTCGAGTCGAGGCGACCGGCCTGCCGACGGTTTCTCTAGGCAACTCTGAAACCCTGCGGCCGGGGGAGTGGGCGATCGCAATTGGCAACCCGCTGGGCCTAGACAATACCGTCACTGCAGGGATCATCAGCGCTACAGGCCGCAGCAGCGCCCAAATTCGCGTACCTGATAAGCGGGTTAACTTCATTCAGACCGATGCCGCCATCAACCCCGGCAACTCTGGCGGCCCGCTGCTCAACGAGCGCGGCGAAGTCATCGGCATGAACACGGCCATCATTGGCGGAGCCCAAGGTCTAGGATTTGCCATTCCCATCGAGACTGCCCGGCAGATTGCCGATGAGCTGATCGCCAAAGGGTATGCCGAGCATCCTTACCTGGGCCTGCAAATGCGGACTCTGACGCCAGAACTCAGAAACATCTTAAACAGCGATCGCCGCAGCAACATCCGGGTGCAGGCCAGTCAGGGAGTGGTTGTCCTGGGCATTCTGCCCAACTCCCCGGCCACTCGGGCCGGGATCCGGCCTGGAGATGTAATCGAGCAGCTGGGGGGACGGGCCGTCACCACGGCCGAAGCCGTGCAGCAGATTGTGCAGGAGAGCACCATTGGCCAACCGATGCCGATAGTGGTGAACCGGAGCGGTCAGTCTGTCACCGTCAACATCAGCCCTGCCTCGCTCCATGCCCAGTCCCAACGCTAGGATGGGGGCAATCGTTCAGCCCAGTTGCCATGACCTCCGAACGTCCCATCCTCCAGCTTGGCCATCCCACCCTAAGACAGGTGGCTCAGCCTGTTAAATCCACTGCCGATGCTCAGGTGCAGCAGCTGATTGACGACCTGATTCTGACGGTTCAAGCGGCTAGTGGGGTCGGCCTGGCTGCCCCCCAGGTAGGACAGTCTCTGCAGCTGCTGGTGGTAGCTTCTCGGCCCAACCCGCGCTACCCCCACGCGCCCGTTATGGAGCCGACCGCCCTGATCAACCCTCGACTCATTGCCCACTCAGAAGATACTGTGAAGGGCTGGGAGGGCTGTCTTAGCATTCCCGGCATCCGAGGGTTGGTGCCGCGCTACCGGGAGGTTGAGGTCGAGTACTTGGACCCGTGGGGCGCTGTACAGCGGGTGATCTGGACGGATTTTGTCGCCCGCATTTTTCAGCACGAGTCCGATCACCTGGCCGGTAAGGTGTTTTTGGACCGGGTTGAGAGCACCGCTGACCTGATGACGGAGCAGGAGTACCAGACCAGAGTTTTGGCTGAGGGCTCCGGTGCTGGGAGTTGAGTACGGGGGCCCTCAGTACTCGCTACAGGGTGCCTTGCCAGGAGAGATTTTGCTCTGCCGAGTTGTCTGCTAGAGATCGAACGGCTCTCAGCTCTACCTGGGCTAGAGTGCCGCTGCGCAGTGCCTGCTGACTGATCGGTAGCCTGCCGAGGGCGACCACGAAGCGATCGCCCTCACGGGTGATCAGCTCCTCAGGCACCCAGCCCTCATAGCGCACGGTGTAGCGGGGGCGGCGACTGTCTCGGGGATCGTCGGTGCTGGTTCTGAGGGTGAGCCAAAACTGGGTATTGAGGTAGGCAGATTCTTGGCCTAAATCGACTACGCTCAGCGCCAGATCCCGACCTGATCCCTGGGAGGTGCCCCAGGCAAGCCGCGTAGCGTCGCTGGCTCGCACGGCTGCTGTCACCGTAAAAGTGGTCAGGCTGTCGGTTTGGGCAGGCTCTGCAGCAATCCAGACCTCCTCTGAAAAAGACAGCCCCAGGTTGCCCTGCTCATTAATGGCTGCAGTGACGCCTGCGGTGGCAAAGGTCGTTAGCGCTCGCGGGGCCTGCCAATCAATCTGCACTGCGCCCTCCACCCGATCCCGGTAAGCCAGATACTCATCCCTCACAGCTGAGCCAGGGGCTAATAGCGCGGCCGCTCCCGTTCTCACGTCCCAGAGGTTCTTTGATAGCTGTACCGGACGGCCTACCAGGTCTGCCAGGGGGCGCGTCAGCGAGGGGACTTCTGGCGGCAGGGGATCGAGCTGGTTGACGAGCCGTAGCTGTCCTGGCTGGCCATTTTCGCCGTCTCGGCCAAAGCTGCCGCTGCTGCCGGAGCGGCCGGGGCGGCAGGAAAAATGCTCATCGATACAGCTATAGTCGGGTGCGCCCGGTGTACCAGTACAGGTGCGAACACTCCAGTTACTGCGATCGCACCAACATCCGGCCACGCCTTGTCCGCCCGTGCCGCCGCGACCGCCGCGACCGCCGCGAGCGTCTACCGAAATCTGCCGCAGTGCGTTTGGGTCAGCATAGTAGACCTGCAGCGAACCCCCCTCGCCGCCGTGGCCGCCCCGACCGCCGCTGCCGCCACTGCCGCCGTTAGCCGCCTCCAGGTTGTAGCGCACATCCCGAGGCTGAAAGCCGCAGCTCGGCTGCCCGCCCCGTTCCCCTGACTCTCCATCTGATCCGTCTTCACCGGCCAGATTGAGGTTGATCGGGCTGCCGTTGGCGGTTACCGATTGGCTAGTGCCGGAACGTCCATCCTGCCCATCCCTGCCGCTGCGACCGGCACTTCCATCCGTGCCAAAGCTGCGGACTTCAAAGGCCCAAGCTGGCGCAGCACACTGCACCCAGCGCCCTAGCGGGACAGCGCCTGCGCTTGACAGCAAACCGGCAAATAGGACCAGCCCTAAGGCTCGATTCCACAGCATAGGATTTGTCGAAGGAAGGGTCTCAGCATAGCTAGGGCTCTACCGGTAGGTGAAACCAAGATCATCCCTAGGGATCGATCTCACATCATAGACTTATCGAAATAAAGATGTCAGCCTAAGCAGGCCTCTACTGATCGGTATAAAAGCCAGCTGGATAGGCCTGATGACCGGATTGTTACGGGAAAAGTTGCTAAAAAATACTGTATAGAACCAGGCCAGACTCAAAAACTAGCCTATTCTGGATGCTCTGAATATTTGGGCACCTGTCAGACCAGTAGATTTACCTCTGACAGGACTTTGAGAACGACGGGAGGACGCGGTTTGCCTGCAAGTCAAGACCCCAAAATTATCCGCCTTAATCTACTGGATACCGATTATGCCAAGATTGCTGCAGGCGAGGCCATTCCAGAGGATAAAAAGCGGCGTTTGGCCCCCGATCACTACAACTTCGAGAAGCTGGGTAAACAAATTGCCCGTTATCGCTATGCCGATCTCGACCAGCAGGGGTTAGACGACATTCTCTGCAGCATTGGCATGACAGCAGACCTGTTTACCCTCGCCGATCTAGAAGATATCAACGAGCGCCTGCGCCGAACTGGCCAGTTCTATCTGACGGCGGGCGAGCGGCAGCAGGTGATTAACTGGCTGCAGGATGAGCTGGGGGTAGACCTGGTGAGTGGCAGGGGTTAACGGAAATTTATCTTCCCCATAGGCAGGTCTAAAGTGACGGCTTCAGTGCGAGACTGAGGAGAGGGCTAAACGCCCTGAGTTTTTGGATTTCGCGTCTGAGGGAGAATGTTATGCCTGCACAGGCTCTTGCATTAGCTGATGGCATTCCTTTACTGCACAAGGATTTGCCTGTGCTGTCGGGGTGGGAGGCTGAAATTGATGCAGTGATGGGCCACGATGAGGCTGTTTTTCTCCCGCGGACTAACCTCAAGCTGCGAGATATTTCGGCGGGCTTTGCGATCGCGCTGCACATGCACCAGCCGACAATTCCCGCTGGGGCCAAGGGCGAGCTGATCAACCATCTGCAGTACATGTTTGAGCACCCCTACGAGGGGGACAACCACAACGCCGGTCCCTTTGCCTACTGCTATGCCCGCATTGGCGATTTTGTTCCTGAGCTAGTGGAGCAGGGCTGCAATCCAAGGGTGATGCTCGACTATTCTGGTACCCTGCTGTGGGGCCTGCAGCAGATGGGGCGGCAGGATATCTTGAGCAAGCTGCGGCGGATTACGACGGAACCCACCTACCAGCCCTACGTAGAGTGGCTCGGCACCCTGTGGGGCCATGCGGTGGTGCCCTCCACCCCCATTCCTGACCTGAAGCTGCACATTCGGGCCTGGCAGCACCAGTTTGCGGCTTTGTTTGGCCTGGAAGCGCTAGCGCGGGTGCGCGGGTTCTCGCCGCCAGAGATGCATCTGCCCAACCATCCCGACGTCCTGTATGCCTTTATCGAAGCGCTGCAGGCGTGTGGCTACCGCTGGCTGCTGGTGCAGGAGCACACGGTCGAAAGCCTGACCGGAGAGCCGCTGAAAATGCCCCATCTGCCCCATCGCCTAGTTGCCCGCAACTCCCAAGGGGCGGTGCTAGAAATGACCGCCCTGATTAAAACCCAGGGATCAGACACGAAGCTGGTGGGCCAGATGCAGCCCTTTGCCGAAGCCAAAACCTTGAGTCCCGTGTCTCTGGGCAATGGCACGGTGCCGCCCCTGGTCACTCAGATCAGCGATGGTGAAAACGGCGGTGTCATGATGAACGAGTTTCCCAGTGCCTTTAAGCGAGCCTGGCATGAGATGCGCCAGCAGGGCAGTGGCCGAGTGGGTACCGTTGGCTTTAATGGCACAGAGTATCTGGAACTGCTGGCCGCTGCTGGTTGTCAGCCAGCTGACTGGCCCCGCTGCCAGCCGGTTGGGCAGCACCGGCTCTGGCAACACCTGGAGGCGAACCCTGGGGAGGCGGTGGAAGGTGCGATCGCAGCTCTACAGCAGCAAGAGCCCGCCTTTCACATGGAAGGGGGCTCTTGGACCAGCGATAGAAGCTGGGTAGCTGGCTACACCAACGTGCTGGGGCCAATGGAGCGTCTGAGTGCCCGCTTCCACCAGACCATGCAGCAGGCCGCCCCTACCC
>JACVRP010000109.1 GCA_014534385.1 Cyanobacteria bacterium Co-bin13 | reverse complement strand
GCATGTAGATACCGATGTTGTCACCCCCGTTAGCAAAGGTAATTGCAGCAACACTGACACTTTGGGGTGAAAGCAGCGTGAACCCGCTCTGGGGAGCGTCGGTTTCCGGCAGGCTCATGGCGGCGGCTTCGGCTTCATCAACCGTGTCAAAGAAGCGATTTAGCCCGATAGCGATCGGCACCAGGCCCAACATGCCTACCCAGGGCTGAGGAAACAGGGCTCCCCCTAAAAACCCCGGCAAACTGGCCAGTACGAGCGCCGCAAAGCCCAAGTACTGCCCCGCTACGATGTGCCGCCGCCTGAGAACTGCGCTGGCTTGGGAAAAGAACAGCAGCAGAATCACAACGTCATCCAGGTTGGTCGCTATGAACGCCGAAACCCCTTTAATCAACGATGGCAGCAGGTCAGTCATAGAAGGTTGGAGTTAAAGAACAGAGTTAGGTAGACGGATTCATTACAATCAACTATTCGCCTTCAACCATATATTGAAGATTTTGATGAATCAAACACTCTTTTTTGTTGAATTAATAAATAGAATTTATGCAGGCAACTTGGATGATCCAAGCCATCAGGATTTCTCAAAAAATGAAAATCGAACAGCTCCGCATTTTTTTGGCGGTAGCCGAACATTTACACTTCACCCGAGCGGCTGATTCTCTCTACATTACTCAGCCCGCAGTCAGTGCTGCCATTCAGAGCTTAGAAGAGCAGTACGGAGTAAAGCTATTTCACAGAATTGGGCGGCATATCGAGCTGACAGATGCGGGTAAACTGCTTCAAATAGAGGCTCAGAAAATCCTTGATCAGGTGGAGCTGACGGCTCAGGGTTTGCGAGAGCTAAATGACCTGCAGCGGGGAGAGCTTAAGATTGGCAGCAGCCTCACCATTGGCAACTACTGGCTTCCCGGAAAAATTAGTCGATTTAAACAACGATATCCTGGCATCTCCGTAGACTGCACGCTTGCCAATGCTGAAGATATTTGTATGGGAACTGCCAGCGGTATTTTCGACATGGGGTTGGTTACCGGTACCGTCAAGCCGATCCACCAAAAGGTGTTAACCACGACTCCAATTGGCAGCGATGCTGTCTCAATTGTGGTAGGGCAATCGCATCCCTGGTTTGAGGTCAGCACGCTCACACCCGCCGACCTCAGCCAAACGCTGTGGGTAATGCGGGAAGCCGGTTCTGGCCTGCGCCAGACCTTTGAAGCCGCGCTGCAAGAGTGGGGGGTGAACCCTGCCGATCTAGATCTGGCAATGGTGCTCAACAGCAGCGAAATGATCAAAGCAGTCGTTGAGGGCGGCATTGGAGCGGCTCCGGTGCCTCGCTCGATGGTGCGGCGAGAAATTCAGCTTTCGACCCTAAAAGCCATACGAGTTGTTGATACGGTGTCTAGGCCCAAACGGACTTACCAAATCAGTCAACCGATGCTGTTGTTAAAGCATCAAAAGCGGTTTCAGACCCGCATCGCCAAGGAGTTTGAGCTGCTGCTCTTACAGGAAGAGGAAGATGAACTACAAGAGATTGCCTAGGGTTCTAGAGAGAAAGGTATAGGGGCTTTTAATCTTATCAAAAACAAGATTTTGATCCCCCTTCCCCCCTACTCAGGGTGAATCAATTAGGGAGACTGTTTTTTAAAAAGTGAGGGGACTTTAAAGTAGAATTTTGTCTCTCCAAGAATCTAAAAGCTCACTTCTTCAGCTCTATCAGATCGTCCAACTCCACGACACTACTGTGATCCGATCCACTGATTAGGGGCAGCTTTCCATCCCAACGCTCAATTGCCTTATTCTTCAAAATTTCTGGCGTCAACGTGTCTTTCAAAATACGATGAGCTTCTGCTTCGCCACGCGCCAAATTGACTTTAGTCTCTGCTTGCCTGGCAGCTTTACGCGCAATAAATTCGGCTCGCTTGGCTTCCTGTTCAGCGATCTGCTTGGCTTCAACAGCGTCGCGAAATCGCTCAGAGAAATGCACGTGTACTAGCGATACATCGTCCACCGCCAGGGAGTAGGGTGAGAGCCGAGCCTGCAGCTCGTGGTCAACTTCGGTTTTCGCCTGCTCGTGCAGCGTGATAATTTCTTCAGCGGTGTAGCGGGCCATCACGGCTTTGATAATTTCTTCAACCGCTGGATCGATAATAGACTCCACCACGGCTTCGTCGTCGCCAATCTGCTCAAAGATCGTGTTGACCCGGTTCGGCAGAATGTGCCAGTTGAGGGCGATGTCTGTAAACACATCCTGCAAATCCTTGGAGGAGGCTTCTACTGAAATCTCCTGCTTCTGCACCCGGGTACTCAGAGTTTCGACCGTATCTACTAGGGGAATGACAAAGTGCAGTCCCTCCTCAAAAACGGTTTCCTGCACTTTGCCAAAGCGCATCCAGACACCCCGTTCCCCGGCAGGCACAATCATCCAGAAACTGGCCACCAGCGCCAGCGCTAGCAGAATCAGCAGCACCCATCCGGCAATCCGCAGATCGCCTCCCCAAAACTGCCCGCTCGATGGCGCTGTCTCGGAAGAACTGCCCGTATTCACGCCATTGGAACTTTGTTCAGGCAGGCTTTGTTTAGAGACCAAGGGACACTCCAAGAAGGGCTAAACGGCAGTGGGTTGGGGGAATTGCTCAAGTTACCCGTAAAGTTTGCTCAAAATAACAGGTCCCCTTTGACAGTACTGGGCACCGAAAACAGCACATACAGCACCCCCGTCCCCATCAGCGTCACCACCAAACTAAACAGCAAAATCCAGCGGTTGTTGGGTTCGTAGGTATCGCTGTCGATGGCTTGCTGCACTGAAAAGTAATGCCAGGTCGAGAGCAGCACCGTCAGCAGGCCAATGCAGGCCAGCATCATGCCCAGCGCCCAGCCGTACCCCGTGCCTGGCACATCTGGCGAGATTAGGTAGCGCAGGCGGGCAATCAAAACCCCAAAGCCAATGAGTGCGATCGCAGTTCGCATCCAGGCCAAATAGGTGCGCTCGTTGGCCAAGTGGTCGCGGGTGCGGGAGCTGGGCTTAGTTCTAGCTGCAGCCGGGGCACTTTCAGGGCCAACTTCAGGGCCAGTGGCCTCTCTTGCAGAACTTTGAAGGGACGCGTTGGAATCGGTCATGGGTGAACTTGCTACAGGGTAGAAGCACTGCCTGCGATCGCACCAGGGGGCGATAGGCCGATCAGGTGGAGAACCAGGGCCATCAGCAGGTGGCGAAGGGCAGAAACCTATTGCACATCAGCATCCCCTCTACCAGCAGGGGCATCAGAACAGTCGGCTAGTAGATGAATAGATCCTACCTGAATCTGAATTGAAATTTGAATTAGTTGAAATTAATTTAAGATTGTGACACTATTCAGAAATTCCACAATTCCACTGCAGTCCTGGTGGCCATAGCCAAATCCTTGGGGTTAAAGTAACCGTTTTGCAGATTGAAGTTGGCTACATTCAGCCCGATGACTGGTTCAACTTAGCCTTCCGAATTGTGCTGTCTATGGCGATCGGTGGGCTGATCGGCTTTGAGCGCCAGTGGACAGGCAACAACCGTTCAGCAGGCGTGAGAACCCACATGGTGATCTGCTTGGGCGCAACCCTGTTTGTGCTGCTGCCCCTGCAAATTCCAGTTGACTATTCTTCGGCCAATGCCCTCAGCCGCACCATGCAGGGCATTGCAACCGGAGTAGGCTTCATCGGCGCGGGGCTGATTTTGCAGCAGTCCAACCGTAGCAAAGTCAAGGGGCTGACCTCCGCCGCCGCCATTTGGACAACGGCCGGGCTCGGTACCGCTGTGGGCTGCGGCTTCTGGCAAATGGCGCTGCTGGGCACAGTGGCCATGCTGGTTATCCTCAGTGGCGTCAAGCAGGTAAAGAAGCCAATTGCAGTTCGACTGAGACGCCGCTCCGGTAAGCCTGCTGTAACTCCTGACCACTACGACAGCGAATCGCTTTTGAGGTGAAAAAACATCTATGACTAACGACTACCGCTTCGAAACGCTTCAGGTTCATGCTGGACAAGAACCTGCCCCCGGCACCAACGCCCGAGCTGTGCCCATCTATCAAACCACCTCCTACGTCTTTGATGATGCCGATCACGGAGCAAGGCTGTTTGCCCTACAAGAGTTTGGCAACATCTACACCCGCATCATGAACCCGACGACCGACGTGTTCGAGAAGCGAGTTGCAGCGCTCGAAGGCGGGGTGGCCGCACTGGCTACGTCCAGCGGGCAGGCAGCTCAGTTTCTAGCTCTCAGCACGCTGGCTCAAGCTGGCGACAACATTGTCTCCACCAGCTACCTCTATGGCGGCACCTACAACCAGTTCAAGGTGTCATTGCCCCGCTTGGGCATCAACGTCAAGTTTGTCGATGGCGACGATGCCGAATCGTTCCGGCAGGCAATTGATGAAAATACCAAGGCTCTCTATGTCGAGAGCATCGGCAACCCTCAGTTCAATGTGCCTGACTTTGCTGCCCTGGCCCATGTCGCCCACGAAAACGGCATTCCTCTGGTGGTAGACAACACCTTTGGAGCAGCAGGCTACCTGGTGCGCCCCATTGATCATGGAGCTGACATTGTGGTGCAATCGGCAACCAAGTGGATTGGCGGCCACGGCACCTCCATTGGTGGCGTAATTGTCGATTCGGGCAAGTTTGACTGGCGCAACGGTAAGTTTCCCCTCTTCACAGAACCCGCCCCCGGATACCACGGCCTAGTGTTTGCCGATACCTTTGGCCCTGATGGCCCCTTTGGCAATATCGCCTTCATCATTCGGGCGCGGGTGGAAGGGCTGCGCGATTTTGGCCCCAGCCTCAGCCCCTTCAATGCGTTTCTGCTGCTGCAAGGTTTAGAGACGCTATCCCTGCGAATTGACCGTCATGTCGCTAACACCCTGGAGCTAGCAAATTGGCTGAAAGCGCAGCCCCAGGTCGCCTGGGTCAACTATCTGGGTCTGCCGGAGCACCCTTACCATGAGCGGGCCACGAAGTACTTACAACACGGATTTGGTACCGTGCTGAACTTTGGCATTCAAGGTGGGCTAGAAGCAGGCCGAGCGTTTATCAACAAGGTGAAGCTGGCCAGCCATTTGGCCAACGTGGGGGATGCCAAAACCCTGGTAATTCATCCGGCTTCGACCACTCACCAGCAGCTCAGTGAGGCAGAGCAGCGTTCCGCCGGAGTGGTGCCCGATTTAGTCCGGGTGTCAGTTGGCATCGAGCACATTGACGATATCAAGGCTGACTTTGCCCAGGCATTTCAAGCATTAGGCTAGCTCAGATCCCAGGGTTCTTCTGTGATACCCAAAGTTAACTCCTAGCCCAGATCAGATCCCAGGGTTCTTCTGTGATACCCAAAGTTAATCTCGCTTTCCCTAAAGAACCCTGGGATCTAAAGCCTCCAACGACTTGCCCAGATCCCAGGGTTCTTCTGCGATACCCAAAAGTTAATCTTGCTTTCCCTAAAGAACCCTGGGATCTAAGCCTCCACAAAAGTTAATCTCGCTTTCCCCAAAGAACCCTGGGATCTAAACCTCCGCCAAACCATGACTTCTAGCTCACCCTTTCAGCAGTTTATTTCATCGCAAACTCGGGTTTTTACCCTCCCAGAGCCATTTTGCCTGGAGTCGGGGGTGGCGCTGACAGGGGTACAGGTGGCCTACCGCACCTGGGGCAAGCTGAATGACCAGCGCACCAACGCTATCCTGGTCTGCCACGCCCTTACGGGTTGGGCCGATGTCGATGACTGGTGGGAGCCTCTACTTGGGCCGGGTCGAGCCCTCGATCCGGAGCGGGACTTTATTGTCTGCAGCAACATTCTGGGTAGCTGCTACGGCACCACTGGCCCCACCTCGATCAATCCACAGACCGGGCGGGCTTACGGCCCGACATTCCCTGCCATCACCGTGCGCGATATGGTGCATCTTCAGGCTGCGCTGCTGCGGGGGCTGGGCATCGCTTCACTGCAAATGGTGATTGGCGGCTCGCTAGGAGGCATGCAGGTGCTGGAATGGACTTTGCTGTATCCCGACTGGGTGCAGGCCATTGTGCCTATTGCGGCCCCTGGGCGACATTCAGCCTGGAGCATTGGCTTAAGTGAAGCGCAAAGGCAGGCGATCTACGCTGATCTCAACTGGCAGCAAGGATTTTACCCGCCCAATTCTCCCCCGGCCCAAGGACTGGCCGTTGCCCGCATGATGGCAATGAGTATTTATCGATCCTGGGCTAGCTTCGATCAGCGCTTTGGTCGCCAGCAGCAGCCAACCAACAGGGGCCTGGAGTTTGCGATCGCAACCTACCTACAGCATCAGGGTAAAAAGCTGGTAGAACGCTTTGACGCCAACACCTACATCACCCTTACTCAAGCGATGGATAGCCACGACATTGCGCATAATCGGGGTGACTACGAAACGGTGCTCAGCAGCATTCAACAGCCCGCTTTGTTAGTAGCCATCAATTCAGACGTTCTATACCCGCCTGTAGAGCAGCAGGAGCTAGCCGCCCTCATGCCCCATGCAGAACTGGCCTGGCTCCACTCCCCCCATGGCCATGATGCATTTTTGATGGAAGCCGATATGAAAGTCCTCAACACGTTAGTTAAAGGTTTTAGAAAGCCGAAACTTAATGGGCAAGCAATAGCACCTGCAGCATTGCTAAATAGCGGAATGAATCATTAAGGCAGGAGTACCTCATGAAGCCTCAGGTGGTGAAATATAGCTGTCGCCACATTGCTTAGAACATCTAGTTTTAGAGGTGTAGGGGCTTTGCCCCCAGCCAGGGGTTCCACCCCTACATCCCGTTCTAATTCCAGTGGCTACCGCTATAGCTCTAGATGGGAGGCTGTTGCAGGGCTGCAGAGAGAAGCTGCCGCGCCTGATTGAATCCAGACTTTAGCCGATCGGGCTGTTGGTACAACCTTCCCAGCAGCAGCACGCCTTGAATGACTGTAAGGAGTTCTTCTGCCAACGCTTCGGGTACGACCTCGGCTTTTAGCTGCGCCTTGCCAAGCGCTAGCCGACTGGCGAAAGCCTGCTGCCACTGCTCAAATACGGCAATCAAATGTTCTCGAAATGAGGGGTTGTATTCGGCCAGATCCACCACTAGATTGCCGAGAAAGCAGCCAAAGCAGTCAGCCGTTTGCAGGTGCCTGGCTTCTAGAGCATCAATCATCCAAAAAATTTGGGCAATGGGGTCGGCAGAATAATCGGCAGCCGGATCAATCAGGCGGGTTTTCAGGCGGTGCCAGTCAAAGTCAATCAGGGCATGGCCCAGCTCGTCTTTAGAGGCAAAGTAGTGATAGAAGCTGCCCGACGAAGCTCCACTGACTTTGAATAGCTCACTCAGCCCAATGCCGTTGAGCCCTTTGCGGTGAACACTGGCGAGTACAGCTTCCAGGATGTCTTCGCGGGTGCGTTTGCGATTAACCATTCCTGGCGCTCAACTCTGAGATCTCGGCAACAAAACCATGATGCTAAACCAGCCGATGGCGGTATGACCTGTTAACCCTCATGGTGCCATGCCCGACTCGCCACACGAAAGCCAGTATCCAGCAGGTAGCCAATCAAGCCAATAATCAAGATCACGGCAACTAGCTCCGAATAGGCCAGGCGATCGCGCGTATCTAAGATGTAATACCCCAGACCCGCTCTGACGCCCAGCATTTCTGCGGGCACCAGCACGATCCAGATAATCCCGATAGCGAGGCGCAAGCCTGTCAGGATGTGGGGTGCGATCGCAGGCACAATAATCCTGCGCACCGTTTCTCCCCAAGTGGCACACAGGCTGCGCGACAGCAGCAGCCAGCGGCGATCTACCGCCGCCACCCCCGCCGCCGTACTCAGCATCAGCGGCCAGATCGCGGCGATGGTCAGCAGAAAGTAGACGGGCATATCCCCAATGCCAAACGCCATCACCGCAATGGGCATCCACGAAAGGGGCGAAATCATGCGGATAAACTGAAACAGCACCGTGGTTGACTGCTCCATCGGGCGCGACAGGCCCACCAGCAGCCCCAGGGGAATGCCCAGAACCGTTGCTGCGACAAGGCCCACAAACACTCGCCGCAGGCTGGCCCAGACGTGAGGCACAATTGCCCCTGAAGTTAACAGCTGCAGCGTCGCTGCAAAGGCTCGCTCAGGAGAAAAGTCATTAAGTACGGGGCTGGGATGCAGCACGGGGGTTGTGACCAGCCACCACAGCAGCACGCTTGCCAAGACGCCCCACAGCGGCAGCGGAATGACGAGCCGAAGCTTGCGGAGGGGCGGGTGAGTAGGAGAGCGAGTCATGGAAATGAGGGGATGGGAGAGTCATGAGGAGTGGGGTTGAATCTGTAGGTTGGTGCAACGTCTGTTGCACAGGGAAAACGGTGCTAAGTGAGGAAGGACAGGTTGCGCTGGGAGACTTTGAAGGTTTCCTCGCGCAGTAGGGATTCGGATAGGCCAAAGGCTTGGGGGCCGCCGACCTGTTGCAGGGCCTGCTTTACGAAGGAGTCATCAACTAAATCTCGGGCCACTTCGGCAGGGTTGAGCTGCTGAAGAAATGTCGTTTCGCCTTCGACCTGGGTTTGCTGGAGCAGGCGCACCAGTTCCTCGGTGTAGGAGGGGAAGGGGTAGGGCTGGAAATCAATTCGCTGGGCGGCCCATTCTGGATGTTTGACCGCTCCCTGCTTGGCGTAGGCGGCTGGGTCAAAGCCGGTGAGCACCTTTTGCAGTATGGCTTCGGGGTGGGGAGTGTAAGAGCCGTTTTCTTTAGAGAGGATGCGGGCGGCTTCGGAGCGATGGTCGCGCATCCAGTGCTGACTTTTGACGATCGCATTGACGACGCCCTGGGTCCACTGGGGGCGCTGGGTGACGTCGTCTTCGTTCAAAAAGACGACGCAGCAGGCGTGGTTGCGCCATACATCTCCGGTGAAGCGCAGCACCTTTCCAGCCTTAGAGGCTTCCCCGGCAGCATTGAAGGGTTCGGCGACAATGTAGCCAGCGATGCTCTTGTTGGCCAGGGCGGAGACCATTTCGGGGGGCGGCAGTACCACCAGGTTCACCTCATTGGGGGCAATAGTTTCGTTCTCAGCCTTGCGCACCACGGTCAACCCGGCCTGGCCGAGCAGTTGCTGCAGCACCACGTTATGGATGGAGTACCAAAAGGGAACGGCAACGGTTTGGCCGCCCAGGTCTTCAACCTGGTTGATCTCGGGCTGTACGGTCAGAGCTGAACCATCTGTGTGGTTCCAGGCGACGATTTTGCCGGGGAATTGGCGACCATATCGCAGCCACACCGTAACCGGGCTGAGCAGATGCACCACGTTCACCTGACGGGCTAGAAAGGCTTCTACAATCGAGGCCCAGGAGCGGAACAGGACAGGTTCTTCGGCGGTTAGCCCTTCGGCTTCGTAGAGCTTTTGGGCGTGGGCAATCAGCAGGGGCGAGGCATCGAGAATGGTCAGGTAGCCAATCTTGACGGGCTGATCTGCACCGCTAGAGGTTGACGCTGCGGCTTGTTCACCGCCAGCTGGGGTAGCTCCAGAGGTGGTGGGCTGTGTGTTGCAGCCGCCAACCGCCGCACTGAGAACGGCTGAGCCGGAAAAGAGGGAGGCCAGTTTGAGAAAGTCGCGGCGATTGAGGCCGCAGCAGGCGCACAGGGAATT
>JACVRP010000285.1 GCA_014534385.1 Cyanobacteria bacterium Co-bin13 | reverse complement strand
GGAGAAGTTAGTCAGGTGGGGCAGGTCGCCCAGCCGCAGCATGACTCGCTTTTTGATTGCGGGGTTGTGCGAAACGCCTTCTTCCGGCACGGTGCCGAGGGAGGAGAGCTTCATAGGCAAAAGGGTGGGACAGCTGTTAGCGCCTAGGCTCGCACAGGTTGCGGCTGCTTTAAACAAGAGTCGGAGACTGGCCTCTTGGGGCATCGCATCTCTGCCCCCAGAATCTTTAAAGCAGCTCGCACTGCCCGTGGTGCCGCAGCAGGTGATCGCACAACACCAGGGCTACCATCGCTTCGACCATCGGCACGGCTCGGGGCAGCACGCAGGGATCGTGGCGACCCTTGGCCGACAGCACCGTTTCTTCGCCAGTGTTGGTCACCGTGTTTTGAGCTTTGCGAATGGTGGCTGTGGGCTTAAAGGCGACCCGAATGATGATGTTTTCGCCGTTGGAGATGCCGCCCTGGGTGCCGCCCGAGCGGTTGGTGCGGGTGCGGACATGGCCCTCTGCGTCGGTGTAAAACTCGTCGTTGTGCTCGCTGCCGGTGAGCAGGGTGCCTGCGAAGCCGGAGCCTAGCTCAAAGCCTTTGCTGGCCGGCAGCGACATCATGCCCTTGGCCAGGTCGGCCTCTAGCTTGTCAAAGACGGGATCGCCCAGCCCTCGGGGAACGTTGCGGGCCACGCACTCGACCACGCCGCCAATCGAGTCGCCCTGGTCACGAACTTGCTCAATGCGGTCGATCATGCGCTCGGCGGCTTCGGCATCGGGGCAGCGCACGATGTTGCTTTCGACCTGCTCCAGGGTGACGGTTTCGGGGTCAATGGTGCCTTCAAGATCCTGGATGCGCTTGACGTAGCCGATGATTTCTAAGCCGGAGTACTGGCGGAGGATTTTTTTTGCGATCGCACCTGCCGCCACCCGACCAATCGTTTCTCGCGCCGAAGAACGCCCGCCGCCCTGGTAGTTGCGAATGCCGTACTTAGCGTCGTAGGTGGCGTCGGCGTGGGAGGGGCGGTAGGTGGTGGCCATCTCACTGTAGTCTTGGGGCCGCTGGTCCTTATTGCGCACCATGATAGAGATGGGGGTGCCCAGGGTTTTGCCGTCAAATACGCCGGAGAGGATTTCGCAGCGGTCCTCCTCCTTGCGGGGCGTGGTGATCTTGCTCTGACCGGGACGGCGGCGATCTAGCTCGGCCTGAATCTCCTCGACGGAGATTTCTACCTGGGGAGGGCAGCCATCAATCACAACGCCCACTCCACCCCCGTGGGACTCGCCAAAGGTGGTGATGCGGAACAGATGGCCAAAGGAGTTTCCCATGATGCGGATCGCTACAGTGTAATCTCTCGATCCTACAACTGCGAATCCTCAATCTTCAAGTAATAGCGCGGGTTGACCGGCTGACCGTCGCGGTAAACGCCGTAGTGCAAGTGAGGCCCTGAAGAACGGCCCGTGTTGCCCAGAAAGCCAATCAGGTCGCCCCGTCTAACTTTGTCTCCGGCCTCTACATTAAAGTCCGACAGGTGGGCATAGAGCGTTTCATAGCCGTAGTCGTGATTAATCACAATGTGCTTGCCGTAGCCGTTGCCAGCGCTGGCAACCATCACCTGGCCCTCGGCAGTGGCATAGACAGGGCGGCCAATCGGCCCTCTAAAATCTAGCCCCTGGTGCATTTCGTAGCGGCTGCCGCCAAAGGGGTTGCGGCGCAGGCCAAACTCCGAAGAAATTTCGGCTTTGCCCTGCAGCGGCCAGCCACTGGGAAAGGCTGCTTCCCGGTCAGCTTCTTTAGCTAATGTTTCTTCTAGAGCAGGTTTGACGTCGGCCTCTAGGGCTAGGGCCAGCGTTGGCATTCTTTGCTGGGCAGCCTTAAAAAGAGAGGCCGCTTTGACGGGTAGGGCAGGTCCGCCCTGCGATGCGTTTGCGGACGTGCTGCCAGGGCTATCGAGCTCCTGTGCCTGCTTGATTGCTTGATCCAGGTTGATCCGGCTGCTCCGATCTTGGGAATCTTCCCTAAACTCCGTATCAGACCCCCCTGCCTCGGTTTCAGAGAGCCCGGCCCTCTCCTTGAGGGTTTCGATCTCACTGTCGAGGGTATTTAGCTCAGTCAGTACAGCGTTAGCGGTATCGGTCAATTCCCGGTTTTCCTGGGCCAGGCGAGTGCTGTGGTGGGTTAGGTAGCTAATCACGCCAGCGGGAATGCCGACTATGACCAGGGCCGCAATGAGGACGGGAACGGGTTTAATTGCCAGGGTGATTGGGGCTTTGCCGGTTCCTGCAATCAGCACCGTGTAGCTTTTAGGAAAACGGGTCAGCATGGGGAAAATTGTCATCCGCTGAAAAGCTGCTTTATATTCTCTTAAGACTTCAAGCCTCAAGAATTATACGGGGATCACGGAATTTAGGCAATTTTGTAAAAATAGTTGCAGTTTTCGACCTTCCTTTGATCCGGGCTCGCGTGCCTTTCTCGCTAGAGATCGCTGGCTTTGACAAACCCCAAAGGAGTGCTTAATAGATCTAAACAAAAACCTACAATAGAGAAACGCGCCTGGTTAGTAGGCTCCCTAGTCAGCACTCCTGAGGCAGAGGCAAATGATGTTTGCGACCTGGTTAGATACCAATTCCTGGCTGCTAGAGATAGCGGGTCAACGTTTGCTGGTTGATCCCTGGCTGGTGGGTCCGCTGGTTTTTGGCAATCAGGAATGGCTGTTTAAGGGCGAACGTCCTCGTCCTTTGCCCGCTATTGGCGCTGTCGATCTAATTCTGCTGAGCCAGGGATTGGAGGACCACGCCCATCCGCCGACGCTAAAAAGCTTAGACAAGTCCATTCCTGTGGTGGGTTCGGCCAGTGCGGCTAAGGTCGCCCAGAACTTGGGCTACACCGAGGTCACAGCGCTCGCCCCTGGGGAAACCTTTGTCCTGAAAGATTTGGTGGAAATTAAGGCGGTTCCAGGCTTTCCGATGGGGCCAACGGTGCTGGAAAATGGTTATGTGCTGCGCGATCGCACCTCCGGCCACGCCCTCTTCTACGAGCCCCACGGCTACAACCAGCCTGTCTTAAAAGAAGAAGCGCCCGTAGACGTAGTGATCACGCCTGTTATGGACCTGGCTCTGCCGCTGGTGGGGCCGGTGATTCGCGGCCAAAAAACGGCGCTGCAGCTGGCAGAGTGGCTGCAGCCGCAGATTATTCTGCCGACTGCCGATGCCGGTGAGGTGCAGTATCAGGGGCTGCTGCTGTCTCTGCTGAAGGTTATTGGCAGCGCTACTACAATGCAGGCTGCGCTAGATCAGCGCGGCCTCAAGACTCAGGTTTTGCAGCTGCCGGTGGGGAGCCGCACTGAGTTACCGCTATCACCTCGCCCGACCCCTGTTACCCGATAATCCTTATAAAGTGCGATGCTCAAAGACTGGCCCTTTGGGGCGATCGCGTTCCCGGCTCGAAGCTTGCTGTTGAAATAGGTGAAAAATTTTATGGCTACCTCTGTTACTGACATTGCCGTCAAAACTGCCTGGGGTGAAGAAAAGCCCCTCAAAGACTATGTGGGCAACGTTCTGCTGATTGTAAATGTGGCTTCCTACTGCGGCTACACGCCTCAGTACAAAGGGCTAGAAGCCCTGAACGAGAAATATCGCGATGCCGGACTGCGAATCTTAGCCTTTCCCTGCAACGATTTTGGGGCGCAAGAGCCCGACAGCCTAGAAAAAATCGAAGAATTTTGTTCGACCAACTACGGCGTTACCTTTGACCTGCTAGACAAAGTCCATGCCAAAGGGCCAGAGCAGCATCCTCTCTATGCCCGGCTGACCCAAGGCGTTGACCCCACAGGCGAGGTGGCCTGGAACTTTGAGAAGTTTTTGATCGATCGTTCCGGCAATGCCATTGCCCGCTTTAAGAGTGCCGTTTCTCCCGACAGCCCAGAACTGGTTAACGCTGTTGAAGCGGCGCTAAAAGGCTGATTTTTTGAGGCAGAGGTTCACTCCTTGACCCTATTCCTGAGGGAATAGATCAGCGGTTTCAAAAGCTTAATCAAAGCTAAAGCTTTTGAAGACCGTTTTGAGGTCGGCTACAAATCTTTGCTAATCTAAACCAATCGACATTATAAGGATCGAAGCTATGCCTTATACCACTGAAGAGGGCGGACGCCTAAACAACTTCGCGGTTGAACCCAAGATGTACGAGGCTGCACCGCCTACCGCTGATCAAAAGCGCAACTACATGATTCTGAGTGGAGTTGCGATCGCACTCATTGGTGGTCTAATGGCCGTAGCCTTTGCTGTGTCCTAAGTCAGGTTTTCTAAATCTCCGGCTAAAATCCCATACTTAGGCAGAGAGCGCGGCTTTGGCTGCGCTCTCTGTGCTTTTTTCCTTCACCTCCCTTGAGGCATTCCCATGACTGCCCTCTGGCTCAACGGACAAACCCGCAGCGGCAAAACGGCCTGGCTAATTGATCAGCTAGGCCCCTTCGCAGATACCCAGGCTGATACTCTCGCCCAGGGGGCCTCGCTGCTGGTTTTTGCTGCCAACGGCGACAACCGCATCCGGTTGGCGGAGCGCATCGCCACGGCTACCCAGGCCCGCTACCCGGTGGTAACGACTACGCCCGCCGGGTTTATGCAGGATGAGATCACCCTGTTTTGGCCCCTGCTAGTGCAAAGCCTGGGGCTAACGGCCCAGTTTCCGCTCAAGCTGCGGCCCGAAAATGAGCAGGAGCTGGCGGCGCGTCTGTGGCAGCCCCAGATTGAGCAAGGCTTGCTCCTGGTGCAGGGCTGGCAGCCCGCTCAGACCGTGCGGCGCGCTCTCGACTTTTTGCAGCTGGCCGCCTCCGACGGCATTCCGGCTGAGGACTTGCCCACGCTGCTGAAGCAGGGCATTCCCCCTGGATTTGCCCCGGTGGAGGTATGGGAGGCGATGGGGCAGGCCATTTTAGACTGGCGAGACTGGTGCCTGGCGCAAGGGGTTGTTACCTACGGCATCATGACCGAGCTGTATTGGCGCTATTTGTTGCCCCACCCGCTGTATCAGGAGAAGCTGCAGCAGCGCTACTGCGCCCTATTAGGAGACGATGTCGATGAATACCCAGGGGTGTCTCGGCAGTGGTTTGAGCTGTTTTTAGACCAGGAGCGGCCCTGCGCCTTTACCTGGAATGACTACGGCAGAGTGCGCCTGGGTGTAGGGGCTGATCCTGATG
>JACVRP010000082.1 GCA_014534385.1 Cyanobacteria bacterium Co-bin13 | reverse complement strand
TCGCCACATAGCTTAGGACATCCGATCTTTTAGGGGTGTGGGGGCTGCGCCCCCAGCCAGGGGTTCCACCCCTGCACCCCGTCCTGACACCAGTGGCTATCGCGATAGAAAGCCACTTAGGCTCGGCATTTGACCCACTAGCCTTGCCCTGAGCTTTCTAACTAAAGCTGTAAACACTTAGAAAATAAGCTGAGAATGGGCTTTTTCACCTGCTGGCGCTAGTCCCTCGATTTATAGAGCAACGGGTTGCGGGTGACGCTCCATCAGCTAAGGGTTTTCCGACTAGGATTTCCATGCCTGGGTTGCCTGGTCTATTTGAGCTCGCTCCTGCTCACCCAACTGCCATCCCAAAGCGCCAGCGTTTTGAGCTGCCTGGCGAGCGTTTTTAGCGCCAGGAATAGGCACGACGTTGCCCTGGGCAATGAGCCAGTTCAGAGCTACCTGCGCCGGGGTGCGGTCGTACTGGTTGCCAATAGCCTGCAGAGTCTGAATCACAGGCTCTAGCTTAGCTAGCCTCTGTTTGCTAAACTGCGGCGCTAGGCTGCGGGCTCCACTGGGCTTCTGATAGTTCTCCACGGTATATTTGCCGGTCAGCAGGCCCTGAGCCAAAGGACTATAGGCCAGAATCGTAATTCCCAGCTCGCGGGCCGCTTCTAAAATGCCGTTGGTTTCGATGTGGCGATGCAGCAGGGAGTACTGCACCTGGTTTACCGCCAGCGGAATTCCTCGTTTGGCTAAGTAGGCGTGGGCTTCCCGCATTTGCTGGGCTGAATAGTTGCTCACCCCAATTGCCTGAATTCTGCCCTGCTGAACCTCATCTGCCAGGGCATTCATCAGAGATTTTTGGCTGAGGAGAAGGGTCAGGGGAGCGTGCACCTGATAGAGGGCAACCCTGGAAACCTGCAGGCGCTTGAGGCTGGCTGTCAGAGCATCGGCAACTGCTTGGGAAGAGAACCGCCAGGGCAAAGGAAAATACTTGGTGGCAATCATCACAGGCTGACTAGCTGACTGCATAAACTGCCCCAGCAGCTTTTCTGAGTCTCCCAAACCATAGATCTCAGCGGTATCAAAAAAATTGATGCCGCCTTCTAAGGCCGCTTGAAATGCTGCCTGAACGTCTTCGGCTCCGTAGTCCTTGCCGTAGTTCCAGAACAGGGAATCGCCCCAGGCCCAAGTACCGATCCCCAAAGCGGGAACAACCGGACCTGTAGTCCCTAAGGTAACGGTTTGAATGGTGGCTGGATCAGGCATGCTTCCTCCGAGGTTGAACGTTTCTCTTCAAGATAACGTCACAATTTGTAACCGGGGGCAGCGCCTGCGCTGGCTAGGGGCCAGAGAAGATGGCTTCGTTGAGGTCTTGCCGACTGAGAGAGTATTTGAAGATCCGCTGGATGTCTTGGCCGTCTGGGCTAGCGTTGAGGTAGCGCACAACAATAGAGTCAATATCGAGGGTGAGATCGGCCTGCCAGGTTCTGCGCTCTACATGCCATTGATGGGGGGATCCGGGTTCCTGCTCGCAGTTTTGCTCTCGGAGCCACTGCTCAATGTCGGGCAGGGGATGGTTGTATAGGGGAGTATCGGCGGACGGCATAACCATGAGGCCTGGGTAGGGAATATATTCTTTGGAGACTGAAATAGTGCCTGTCAGAGCAGTGCTACAGCCATTTCAGGATAGGACGAACGGGTTGGCTGCTGTGCTGTTGGGGGGAACTCTGGGGCTGGGCAGGCTGCTCTGCCAAGGATTGAGGGTTGGCTTCCGCCGGCTTGACTACTGGGGCGTCTGCCGAAGTTGGGAATGGCTTGGGGCTAGAGTTTTGAACTGAAGGTGCTGAGTTTTCCAGCGGTGCCTCGGCCTCATTCTGCTTGAATTCGGCTGTGGCTGCCGGTTCAGTTGGGGCGACCATTACCTGTTCAGTGGGCAGTAGATCTTCAGGCTGCGGTATGGCCAGGGCCGTTTCTCCCTGGGTTAATCCAATGGTGAGTACAAGCACCAGGCAGGCGACAAAGGTAATTCCCAAAATAAACAGGGCAAAGATCTCCCCTGCCGATAAGGGGCGGTCGTTTGGATCGAGGTAAGCGTTTGACTTGTACTCTCGCCGCTTGAGTGAAACGGGCGTATTGAGATCCGCTGGGGGCTGAATAACTGAAATACGGGAATATCCCATCTGCTGGTCGTAGGCCCAGCGTCGCTCTGGACTGCTTAAGGTGGCGTAGGCTTCGTTGAGCAGCTGAAACTTTTCAGTGGCGACGGTAGCGGGCAGGTCAGTCGTGTCGGGATGGTAGAGCTTGCTGAGATCTCGGTAGGCACGACGAATCTGCTGGGCGCTGGCAGTGGGTTTGATGCCCAGGCGCTGGTAGTGAGTCTTGGGTTCAGTGTCCGGCTCTGGCATGCGTCCTTTAGGCAGCGATCAGCAGTAAGCAGCTTCGATGGTCTCAAGGGAACGGGTTAGACGGATCTGGGCCAGGGTAAAAACCACGGGAATGATGCGACCATAATTGGTTGCGATCGCACGCCAGCCCAAATCGGCAAAGAACCACATCCACAGCATTGGCCCCACCCAAGCCAGCAGGGATCGGGTGGCACCGTAACGGGCCGCATTCACCGCCATACCTCGGGAGGCCATGCGCATAGCTACCCGGCTCTGAATTTGGGTGGCTAGCACGGCACCGCCTCGCCCCAGGGTTTGCTTAGCGACCTCATAGCGGGCCATATGTAGCGCAAACTGACGGGCAATCTGCTGCAGCAGCCAGGGCCTAAGCACCGAACTTACCGCCAGGGCCGTGCTGCCCTTGAGGAAAATGCCCATCGGGTTGGTCTGTAGGGGCAGGGGCAGAGACTGAAACTGAGCTGAGGTTGCCAGCGACTGACAAACCTGCTGCTGCAGCTGCTTGCGATCGCGTGCCGACAGCTTATTCCACACCTGCTCCAGCAGGTGTAAAAAGATCTCGGCCTCCAGCTCCTCAGCCGAGAGCGTTTCACTGTAAGAGAGATTGAGATGCCCGCAAACCTGGATCAGCACCTGCCGATAGCTGATCTGCTCGTGGCGGCGGCTAATCACGGTCAGGCCATCGGCAGCCAGAAACCTAAAGCGCTCTTCTAACAAATCCAACTGTTCCTGGCGAGTGCGGCTCTGTACCGCCAGCGGATCAGGCGCATAGAGGTAGTCGAGCGGGTTGAATTTGGGGCGAAAGAGCATATCGGTCAGCGCCTGTAGCTCTTCTTCCGTAGCTAGCTCCAGGGCAGATCGCAGTTCGTCCACCACGTGCCACCGTCCTTGATATACTGCCCTTTATTCTGACACACTTCCATCAGGTGCGCCTACCAGGTGCAGCAGAGGCGTTAGGGAGAGTCGCGGGTGGTTTTGGATGTGGCGGTGGTTGGTGCAGGGATGGCCGGTCTTCTATGTACCCGGCGGCTGCAGCAAGCCGGGTACCGAGTGCGGGTTTTAGAGAAGTCGCGAGGACTAGGCGGGCGCGTGGCCACTCGCCGGGTGAATGACCAGCCAGTGGACCACGGCTGCCGCTTCATCACCCCAACGACGCCTTTGATGGATCAGCTGGTGCAGCAGCTCAAGCTGCAGCGTCTGGTGCGACCCTGGCACCCCGCCTGCTATGCGGTTGCTGCCGATGGACAGCTCATCCCGACTGCGCCAGAAGAACGGTGGGTAGCCCCCCAGGGTATGACGACTATTGCCAAATACCTGGCAGAGAACCTGGACATTCGCCGACAAACCCGTGTGGTGGGGCTAGAAGTGGCGGTAGAGGGCTGGCAGCTCAGGGTAGAAGAGATCGGCACACCTGCTGCCACACCGCTGACTGCCCGAGCTGTCGTGCTAGCGGTGCCAGCCCCTCAGGCCCTAGACATCCTGCAAACCGTCAAACCCCAGCTCGATTCTGCAGTCATGCTAGATCTGAAAGCGGTCGCCTTTGACGCTTCCATTACAGTTTTTGCAGGCTATAGCGGTCTGCCCACAACAGGGCTGGAAGCCGATTCGCAAGGGTGGACGGTCTCTGGCAATGCCAGCACCGCCTTTGCCTGGGCTGGGCTAGATAGCGGTAAGCGTGGCGCTCCCTCAGTGCCGACAGTAGTGATTCAGAGTTGCGATCGCTTTGCTCAGCCCTACCTATCGACTCCCGCTCCGCTAGACGCTGGACGGCATCTTTTAGCTCAAACCGCCCAAACCCTCGGACTCGCTTTCAAACAAGACCTGAGACAGCCCGATTGGATTCAGGTTCACCGCTGGCGGTATGCAACGACAAAAAATCCTTCTACCCAACAAAGCCTGGTAACAGCCGCTCCTTTGCCTCTAGTGTGCTGTGGCGACTGGTGCGGCGGTTTCGACGTCAACACAGCGGCAACGTCTGGCTGGATTGGGGCTGAAAAAATTCACGAGCTGCTGAGTAAAAGCTCTACCCGAGTACCCTTGCAAACAGCGCTGTTTTGAGAAAGCGCGCTTGAGAGAAGGGGGCTCTAGGCAAACTAACTTGGAGAATTCAAAACCTTTTTAGGCTGGCCAGGGCTGGCGGGCAGAAGCCCGCACTGAATTCAAAGCCCGACCGGAACAGTGCCGAAATTGAAGGCAGCGGCTAGTTGCCTGCTGCTGCATAATCGGTATCTTGCTCATCCGTTGCCCGCTCTTCACCTTCATTGCGGTTATTGCGTCTAAAGAAACGTTGATTTCCAGAGCGTTTCTTACGAAAACGACGGGCATAAGCCTGGTTGCGAAGTGCTTTCTCTTTCTTTGGGTTGCGGCGCTTTGCCATGACTGACCTCAGACAGAACACTGATCACTGATGAGCAAAAGCCGCTCCTTCGCAGCAGATCAGCAAAATTTTGGGCTGTCTGAGATCCGGATACTCACCTTCTTACATCATGACCAGACGTACACTTTAACACACGACTGCAATCGCTGTGAAAGGGAGATAGCGCCTAACTCCCTACAAAAACTGCTGCAAAGAATGACAGTAATTAAATTCGATTTAATGTGTCTGTAGGGGCCGCCTCCTAGGCGGAAAAACGGCCTCTGAAAAAGACAGCTACTGGCGTTGAAGCTGCTCCTTGGCCCACTGCAGAGCCTCTGCCTGCGTGGTAACTTCACCCTCCGCCTGAACAATCTGAATTGCCTCTAGCAGTTCTCCGATTTGAGGCCCTGGGCGCAAATTTAAGTGCTGCATCAGATCACGGCCGCTCAACAGAGGCCGAGGATGCGCAACTGGGTCGCTAGGGTCTAGGTACCGCTGAATAAGAGAGCCCACAACGGGTTCGGGCAGCCCTTGCGCTAATCCCAACAGCGCAATGCCCCAGAAACTAGAGCCAGACGCTTTAAACAGCATGTACTGCTGGCGGCGAGAGAGCGCCTCCACCTCTGTGCTCTGCAGGTATAGCCAGCCCTTAAGCACAGCCAAAACCGCCTGCTGCTCAGCTCGACTGTACTTCAGCCGGCTCATCTCGCTTTCTGCTGTTTCAGGATCGGCCGACACCAGCTGACTGAGCTTGGTGGCCTTGAGCCAAGAGCGGTGCAGCCCTGGTACCGTTTGCTCTCGCACCCAGCCGGTTAATCGGTCGGCGTAGCTAGGCCAGCTGTGTTGTAGGGCGGCAAAAGTATGGTCAATGTGTTTAAGCGCTGTTAGCTGCTCCTGGGTGACGTAGGGCAACCAGGTGTTTAGCAGGCCGTCTTGCCAGGCCATCTGCAGTAAAGCAGTGCCCCCAGCAAAGCTGAGGAGGCAGTCTAGTTCTCCTCGAACTCGCTCGGCAGCCACCTGGTTGAGCAGGCCAGCCAGGCCGCGAATGGTGGCTTGGGTCGCCTCGTCTACGCTAAAGCCTAGCTGAGCGGCCTGCCGATAGGCTCGCAGCAGGCGCAGCGGATCTTCTGCCAGGTTTTGCGGGGCGATCATGCGCAGGGTGCGCTTTTGCAGGTCGAGGTGTCCATTGACTGGATCGAGCAGCGATTCGCTATGGGGATGATATGCGATCGCATTGATCGTAAAGTCGCGGCGATACAGGTCAGCTTCTAAGCTGCTGCCAATCTGCTGAGCGAAGTCTACCGTAGCGTTTTCAAAAACAACTCGGGCAATCTGATGCTCACTATCGAGCACGACAAACCCCGCCCCATAGTGATGGGCAATGGTTCGAGCCGTTTCAATTGCTTTTTCCGGTAAGACAAAATCGAGATCAAGATACTCTGCCTGACGCCCTAGGAGAGCATCTCGCACGCTGCCACCGACCAAGTAGGCACTGTCCGGTAAAAAGGCCAGGTCAAAAGGCCAGGACTGAGGTGAAAGGGCCAACTGTACAGTGGGCACGGTAGTTAGGATTCGAGAAAGTGTGGGACTCAATGACCCCCCATAGGATTTATTACAGCAGCCAAAAGAGATCCCGGCATCTCTAAATCAGGAGAATGGCACGTCTATAGGCATAGCTTTTCATTTTGCAACATCCGCTGCCTGCCGGGGGTGCTCTTTAAAGACTTGAGCTAGAGTATCAAAAAAGGATGCCAACTAGTGTGCCGCCAACCCGTGCGCCTGAGTCTTGGCGTTAATTTTTAGCTTAACGGGGCTTTACCCGTAGAAGAAACGAGGGGGAAATGCTTATGTGCATTTGCGTAAATTGCCACTACGTCGATCGCTGCACGACTTACCATGCGGTAGAAGGGCAGCATCAGCAGCCCCATTTAACGGAGTCTCCCAGTTTTGAAGCCGTGGAGCCAACGATCAATGTCAATATTCGGCAACGGGATGACCTGATTGAGATGGAATGGGACGTGGTTGGCTGTGAGAGCTTCCGCGAAGAAGCGGGCAAGTGGGCTCGGCTGCGCCCCGGTGAACTTATTCCTACCTAGCGGGTCGATGGATTGACCGCACTGTGCTTAAATCCGGCCTGCCCCCAACCCCAAAATCCGGATGGGCATTTTTTCTGCCAGAGCTGTGGTCAACCGCTGCGGCTAGGGCAGCGCTACCTGGCGCTTAAGCTGCTAGGGCAGGGAGGGTTTGGCCGGACCTTCTTGGCGGTCAATGCCGGTACTGGCTCGTCCGAACGGTGCGTCATTAAGCAAAACTGGGGCCGCGATCGCAACTCCGCCGACTCCTCCCAGCGCTTTCGCGCCGAAGCAGAGCGGCTGCGAGAGCTGGGCAGCCATCCTCAAATTCCCCAGCTGCTGGGCTATTTTGAGCTAGAGAGCGGCCAGTTTCTAGTGCAGGAATACATTCCAGGGCCGAACCTGGAGGATCTGCTGGCCCGTCAGGGAGCATTTGATGAGCAGCGCCTGCGCCGCCTGCTGATGGAGGTGCTGCCGGTGCTGGAGTTTATTCACGGTCGCCAGGTTATCCACCGCGACATCAAGCCTGCCAACCTGATTGCACCCGCTCAGCCCGGTCCTTTGGCGTTGGTAGATTTTGGGGCCTCTAAAGCCGTGGATGCGGCAAGTGGGGCTAAAAAAACAGGAACTGTCATCGGTAGCGCTGGCTATGTGGCCCCTGAGCAGGCTTTAGGGCAAGCAACTTTTGCCAGCGACCTCTACAGTTTGGGGGTGACCTGCATTTACCTGCTGACTGGGCTGCACCCTTTTGATTTATACTCCATCAGCGAAGACCGCTGGATCTGGCGCACCTACGTTCAGTCTCCGGTTAGCCTGAAGCTGGCTCGCACGCTGGATCAGATGCTGGCCCGCAGCCTGCGTCAGCGTTACGCTTCGGCAGATGCAGTCTTGGCCGATCTCACCCGGCTGCCCCAGCTAGGAACACTGCCCGGTGTCGGCAGGCTTAAGCGATCTCGCCGGGCTCGGCAGGCAGCGCAGGCGGCAGATGCACCAGTCACCCCAGGCTGGCAGCGAGTTCGCACCATTACTCAGCCGGGCGGGGTCGTCAATGGGCTGGCGGTAAGCCCCAATGGCCGCGCGATCGCAACTGGCTCCAGCGATCAGTCTGTGCGCCTGTGGGATTTGTCCGACGGCAGCTTAATTCGCACCTTTGCTAAACGCTTGGGTTTTTGGGGAGCCGGTCACCAGGATGCCGTCACAGGCGTCAGCTTCAGCCCCGATGGCTACACCCTATACAGCGCCAGCCAAGACGGTGTCTTAAAAGCCTGGGATTTGGCCACCTACCAGCTTGATTGGCAGCAGCAGTTTCCGGGCTGGGGCACCGCCACCCTGGCCCTATCCCCCGATGGCCAAACCCTGATTACCGCTGGCGGCGAAGGCCAAATTCAGGTTTGGGACGTGCCCTCCGGCGAGCTCCGGACTACCCTAATTCACCACCAGGACTGGGTCAGCAGCCTGGCCCTGAGCCCCGACGGCCAGCAGCTCGTCAGCGGCAGCTGGGACAAGACCCTGCGCCTCTGGCACGTTCCTACGGGTCGCCTGCTGCAGACGCTGACCACTGCCGCTGCCCGGGTCACTGCTGTCGCCTGGGACATCAGCGGCAAAAAGATTTACAGCGGCGACAGTCAGGGAACGGTGCAGATCTGGCAGCCGCAGCAGTCTAGTCAGGGCCGCCTGCTCAGTCAGCAGGCTGATGCAATTACGATTCTGGCTCCCAGCCCCGAGGGTCGCTGGCTGGCAACCGGCAGCGCCGACGGCACTCTCAATGTCTGGGATATGCAGGCTAGAACCCGATCCGCCATTCTTAAACACAGTTGGGGAGTGCGATCGGCCGCCTTCACGGCTGACGGTCAAACCCTGATTAGCAGCGGCGCTGATGAAACCCTGCAAATCTGGCAGCCGCTGCCCAATCCGTAATGCTCTCAGCAATACGCTAGGCGCTAATACTCCAGGAAAAGCAGGTTGAAGTCGTCGGGTGCGCTAGTCGTGCTGGCCGTGCTGACCGATCGATTGCTAGGCAGGTACACGTTGCTGGTTGGGGCCGAGGCTTGGCCAGTGCCCACGTCTCGAAGCTGCTGTGCTCCCTCGTCTAGAGCGATAGTGTGGACGTCTAGCTCTTCTAGGCGCTGCTTGATTTGCTGCTGCCGTTCCTCTAGGCTCTGCAGTTCCTGCTGCAGGCGCTTTTTTTCCACGGTCAGTTTGTATAGGTCCAGGTAATGAGCAGCTTCGGTCCGCTGGCGGGGTAGGGTGCTGATTTTAGGAAGAATTTTGCGCTGGGCGCGGCGGGGGTACATAGTGGGTCTCCGTGAGAGCAGCGGCATCAATCCGATGCCCTCAGCGTACCCAGTGGCGCAGGCGGCTAACAGGCTTAGCAAGCTGTGATACTTTCCTGAATTTTAGGGTGAGGCCAGACGTCATCTTTAATCAACCCTAAATTTTGTGACACCGTACCCTGGGCTACAGTCCTTTCTCTGCCTTTGCCGAAACCATTAGAAGATTCTAAAATCTGTCGGCAGTAGCCTGGAGCAACTTTGTAGGGCTCAGCTGTTTCAGGCAGATTGCCAAGAAGCTGAAGTCTTGACTGGGGCCTGAACTCGCGTGTCCTTGCCTTACATTCCCCAAGTAATTGTTTGTGGTCTGGGCCGGGCTGGCTACCGGATCTTCATGCTGCTGCGGCAGCAGGGTGCCCAGGTGGTTGGGATTAGCGATAAACCTCTAGACGCTGGCGATAGCGCTATCGTGGTGGGGAATTTGCGATCGCAAACCACCCTCAAAGCCGCTGGCATTGAGCAGGCCCACACCCTGCTGCTAGCGAGTTCGGACGATGCGCTGAACCTGGCCATTCTCACCCAGGCCCGGCTGCTCAACCCTAAAATTCGCATCATTAACCGCCTGTTCAACGCCAGTTTGGGAGAACGTCTCGACCAGACGCTGCCCCAGCACGTCAGCATGAGCGTAGCGGCTCTGGCCGGGCCACTCTTTGCCTTTGCTGCTCTGGGCAATCGAGCCATCGGCCAGATAGAGCTGTTTGGCACGACCTGGGCCATGCACGAAGATTATATTGATGCCGATCACCCCTGGAACGGCCGCCTGCTCAAGAGCCTCTGGGAGGATCGGAGCCGGATGCTGATTTACTACCACTCCAGCAGCGCCGAGATCGATTTGATCTCGGCCGTGCTTACAGGAGAGGTTTTGCACACCGGGGATCGACTGATTGTTGCTACTCGGCCCCAATCGCAAAAGCCCCGCTCCCGGCCCGTTCCCTACCTCTGGCGGCGCTTACTGATAGCCCTCAATCAGCTGCGCCAGCGCAGCCGGGCGACGCTGCTGGTGCTGCTGGTGTTGTTGATGACCATTGCTGGGGCCACCCTGACCTATACCCGCACCAACCTGGATACCTCGGTTGTCGATGCCTTTTACTTTGCGGTCGGCATGATCACGGGCGCTGGAGGCCAAGAGCAGGTAGCCGAGCAGGCTTCGGCAGTGGTCAAAGTATTTACGGCGGTCATGATGCTGGTGGGGGCAGGGGTCATCGGCATTTGCTATGCCCTGCTCAACGATTTGGTGCTGGGGGCTCATTTTCAAGAGCTGTGGAGCGTGGCCCGGCTGCCCCACCACCATCACTACATTGTCTGCGGCCTGGGCGGTATCGGCTATCGCATTGCCAGCCAGCTACACCACAGCGGCTATGAAGTGGTGGTGATTGAGCGCGATCCCAATGGCCGCTTTATTCCGGCCCTGCGGGCGATGAAGGTGCCAGTCCTAGTGGGGGATGCCAGCGTTCCTTCGGTGCTAGAGACGGTCAATGTTCAAAAGGCGGCTGCCCTTCTGGCTGTTACCAGCGATGACACGGTCAATCTGGAAATTGCCCTAACAGCCAAAGGCCTTTCGCCCTACGTATC
>JACVRP010000515.1 GCA_014534385.1 Cyanobacteria bacterium Co-bin13 | reverse complement strand
GTTCGCACCTTGGGGATGGTGCAGATCTGCACATAAGCTTTTTTACACCAGGGCAACTGGCTCAGGGCTGCCTGCACCTGATCCTGCAAAGCCAACTCGTGACTCCCCACGTAGAGCCGCAGGTAAACATAGTCGCCGACTATCCGCAGGTTGCGCACTCTGCCCAGACTCACCAGGTCGTTGCCCAGGGTGGGTTCCTGCACCTGCTTGAGCTGGTAGACGGCCTCCGCGTGGCGGGCTTGATCCTCAGCGCTGGGAGGGGCTGCCTCGGGCGCTGAGGGTGGATGGTTGAGCTGGAAGGGAGACGTATGGTTAACCATGAGCGGTTTCGGCGACGGCCTGGTTAATCCTGGCAATGGCCCGCTGCGAAAAAATCCGCACGTCTACGTCGGGGTCGTTGAGGGTTTGCTGTAGGGCTGCGAGGGCCGCTGGGTCTTGCAGCTGGCCCAGAGCGGCAGCGGCATCGCGGCGCACGTCGGAGTATTCGTCGGTGAGGGCGTTGATCAGGGCGGGTAGGGCGCGACTATCTGCGACCTTTTGCAGGGCACGGGCAGCAAACTTGCGTACCTGCCACTCGCTATCGCCCAGGGCTTCAATCAGGGCTGCGATGGTCAGAGACCGGCCCCAAAGGGCCATCGCACCCCCATCGGCCAGCACTTCCAGCGACTGGGCCGCATTGCGCCGCACCTGCCAGTCAGAGTCCTGGGTGAGTAGTTCGCAGAGCAGCGGCACTGTCTGAGCATCGCTGAGATGGCCCAGCGTCAGGGCTGTCGCTCGTCGTACTGTTTCGGATGGGTCGTGGGCCAGAGCCAAAGCCGGTTCGCACCGCACCACCTGATTCAAGTAGCGCAGCGTCGTCACCGCCGCCTCCCGCAGCGCCGGGTCTTCCACCTCAAAGAACGGCAGAATAAACGGCAGCGCCTGAGCGTCGTGAATGTTTCGCAGCAGCACCAGCACATTGAGCTGCACCTGAGCATTGCCCACCTGAAGCAGATCCAGTAGCTTCATCAAATCGTCGGTAGATACCAGCTCCTTTAAAGCTGACAGCGCTTCCTGCCGAACGTTCTCGTGGGGCGAGCCAAGACAGCTCATCAGCGATGGAATCGCAACGGGATTGGCAAACTCCCAAAGGGTTGCAATCGCTATTTCCTGCACCGTAGGGTTTTCATCTTCTAACGCTTGGATTAGGGGTGCGATCGCATCCTCATCCCCCAGATGTTGCAGCGCTTTGATAGCAACCAGGCGATCGTCGAGCTGAGGCGATTGCAGAAGCGTAACCCATTGGGCTACTTCGGGGTTTAGGTCGGTGGCGGGCATGGTGGGTGGGTGGATGAGTGGGGGGTGGATGGGTGGGAGGGAAGACGGGGGGACACGGGGACGCGGGGACGCGGGGAAAATAGGGGATAGGGGTGGTGGGATGCCTCGTTCCCAGGCTCCTGCCTGGGAATGCCCGCTGGAGGCTCTGCCTCCTGAAGCCGAAGAGGAGGCGGAGCCTCCGCTGTAGGTGCCCAGGCAGAGCCTGGGTACCAGAAGACTCTCCGCGTCTCCGCGTCTCCCCCTCCCCGCGTCTCTTCTGTCTTCCTTGCCTACCGCAGCAGAAACGGAATCTGCACAGTAATCGCATTCGTCGGGCATTCCTGCTCGCAGGGTAGGCAGAACCAGCATTCGTCGTATTTCATGTAGGCTTTGCCGGTTTCGGGGTTTTTAGCGAGGACGTCTAGGGGGCAGACTTCGATGCAGGCGTTACATTTCTCCAGGCATTTCGATTCATCGACGATGACGGGAACATCTACTCTTTGGTTGGTTAAAGCCATAGTTCTCCTGAATTTGTGGTGCTGTAAACCGAGTCCTAACTAGAGGCTCTACCCATCCACCTGCCGACCCATCCACCCACACACCCCTATCGGACTGCAACGTCGTACACTTCTTCAGCCAAATCGACGCTGACGATGTACGGCTCGACGGGGCGCTTGAATAGCTCCATGGCTCCGGCTTTGCCCTGCTTCAGGTTGACGTGGCAGAACCATTCATCGTTGTTTTTTTCGGGGTAGTCGAGGCGGTAGTGGTAGAGGCCCCAGCGGGTTTCTTTGCGGTAGAGGGAGGCGCGGGCGGCCATCTCGGCGCAGTCGCGGATAAAGTGGACTTCCAGGCAGCGCATCAGTTCGTGGGGGTCGCGGGCACCCATGAGGGTGAGGGTGTCTTCGTAGGCGACGAACTTTTCCAGGCCGATGTCCATTTTGTGGGGTGACTTGGGCGGCTGCAGGTAGTCATTGACCAGGCGGCGCAGCTTATATTCCACCTGGGTATGGGGAATGCCGTTGGGCTGCTGCAGGGGATGGTAGATGCGGGCCTGTTCGGCGGCGAGAAAGTCGGGGTCGGGGTCGATGTGGGGCAGGTCTTGGAGGTATGCGATCGCACTTTCCCCCGCGATACGGCCATAGACAAATGCGCCAATCATGTAGTTGTGGGGCACGCTGGCCAAATCGCCTGCGGCATAGAGGCCGGGGACTGTGGTTTCGGCTTTTTCGTTGACCCACACTCCGGAGGCGCTGTGGCCGCTGCACAGGCCGATCTCGGAGATGTTCATCTCGACGCCGTGGGTGCGGTAGTCTTCGCCTCGACCTTCGTGGAAGCGACCTCGGCTGGGGCGCTCGTTGGCCCAGAGAATGCGCTCGATTTCTGAGATGGTGTCGTCATCGAGGTGGTACATCTTCAGATGCACTGGGCCGTTGCCGGAGTTGAGTTCCTTCCAGATCTCCAGCAT
>JACVRP010000047.1 GCA_014534385.1 Cyanobacteria bacterium Co-bin13 | reverse complement strand
CGTCGAGGTAGAGCAGGTGCTGCAGCTGGCTGACAGAGCTGTCGATCTCAGCCATGTGGTTGCGCAGCAGCACCACCAGATCGACGGGGGCTGGCTCGACCTCAGGTTCTGGCAGCGCTGGAATAGGCTGGAGCGGGGTGGTCAGGATTTGCTGCATCAGCCGCCACAGGGCGCGGTGATGGGAGTAGCTGAACTGCAGGTCTCGGTCTTCTAGGGCGGCAGCGACGGCCTGGCGATAGTCGGGAGCATGGAGAAAGAGGCGTAGCAGGGCAGCTTCGGCCTGTTCTAGGGCGCTGGTCTTCCAAGGTAGGGGGGGCAGATCGACTTTGCGCTTGGGGTCGCCGGTGGCGGCCCGCCGCTGTCGCCGTACCTGGGCTACTAGGTTCTCGGCTAGCAGGGGCACTAGGCGGCTGTCGCCGTGGCTAAAGATTTCGGCGCAGTGGCGAATGTAGTGGGTGCGGGTATCGGCGTTGGCGATTTCGCTCAGCAGGGTGACAATGTCCTGGGTGGTCTGCTGGAACTGGTCGGCCTGGTGCAGGTCGCGGTCTTTGAGCACCTGCTGGATCTGCCAATCAATCCACAGGGGAGCTGCCTCGATCAGCGCCCGGTACTCTTCGGCAACGTGGGTTTTGAGAAACTCGTCGGGGTCTTTGCCCTGGGGAATGTTGAGCACCCGCAGCTGCACGTCTCCTCGCAGAGCCATGGTGGCTACTTCCCCGATGGCCCGCTCTGCCGCTTTGACGCCAGCAGCATCGGCATCAAAGTTGAGCAGGATTTGCTTGGACTCGGTGTAGCGCAGCAGTAGCCGCACCTGGGCAGCATTGAGGGCGGTGCCGAGGGCGGCTACGGCGTTGGCAAAGCCTGCGGCATGGAGGGCGATGACGTCGAAGTAGCCCTCGACGACGATGGCTCGGTCGTCTTTTGCGATCGCAGCCTTAGCCATATCCAGCCCATAGAGCATTTTGCCCTTGTCAAACAGCTCAGTGTCGGGCGAGTTGAGATACTTGGGCTTTTCATCGCCCAGGGAGCGACCGCCAAAGCCAATTACCCGGCTTTGAGCATCGCGAATTGGGATCATCAGCCGATCCCGGAAGCGATCGTAATAGCCGCTGCTGCCCTGGCGAGGTACGATCAGCCCGGCCTTTTCTACCAGCTCCACCGGATAGCGTTTCTGATCGACCAGGTAGCCATAAAGCGTTTGCCAGCCCCCCGGCGCAAACCCCAGCTGAAACTGTTGGATAGTCTCGTCGCCTAGCCCCCGCTGCGCTTTTAGGTAGGCCAGCGCCTCAGCCCCATCCGACTGGTGCAGCGCGTGTTCATAGAACTTAGCCGTCACCGCCAAGATCTCAAACAGCTGCTCTCGCAGGGTGAGCTGCCGCTGCAGCTCCTGACGTTTAGCTGGTTCTAGTGTCTTAACCGGCACCTGGTAGCGGCGGGCCAGGTCCAGCACCACATCGGTAAAGGAACGCTTGTTCAGCTCCATCAAAAACTTAAACGTATTGCCCCCTGCCCCACAGGAAAAGCAATAGTAAAACTGCTTGCCAGGGCTGACGCTAAAGCTGGGCGACTTGTCATCATGAAAAGGGCACAGCCCAACAAAGTCTTTGCCCTGCTTCTTTAAAACTACGTGCTCCGAAACCACGTCTACGATATCGGCGCGATCGCGAACTGCCTCAATAGTGTCGGGGTGCAGACGGGGAGCGTCCATGAATTTTAGTCGGGAGAACAGTATTTGACGGATTGACCCACTTTAGTTCTACTTACTCTACAGGAAGACGCAGCTTTATCTAGCGTTTCCCGCGAATTTTGTTAGGTCAAATACGCTATAGATAGTTGGTTGTCTAAATCTCTATCTCGCCCACTTGCCCGCATTAAAACCTCTGTAGCGGTTCATCTAGACTGGGAAGCAGTGCATGGGCCCCTGCGCCTCAGCAGACAGTTTCGCTTTTAATGGGTGTGTCAGCAGCTCTAGTTAAATACAAATGTACCATATCTATATCTGTCTTTCGTCGTGCGTTGCTTAGCGCCAAACAAAATAAGCTAAACAGTAAGCCAATTTAACCCCACTCCCAGGAATTTCAGGCATGACCGCCCTTGGTATCGAACCTTTCTTAATCCTGATTTTGATTATCGCCAACGGGATTTTCTCTGGCTCTGAAATTGCCCTCGTCTCAGCTCGTAAGGTGCGGCTAGAGCAGCAATCGCGTGAGGGTAACCCCAAGGCTCGGCTAGCACTTAGGCTGGCTCAGTCGCCCAACGACTTTCTCTCCACTGTGCAGATCGGCATTACGCTGATTGGAATTTCAAGTGGCGCTTTGGGGGGCGCTACTGTGGCGGGTCAGCTGCGGGGCGTGCTCGATCAGGTCGTTTTTTTGCGCCCCTATAGCGACATGCTCAGTTTTGCGATCGTTGTGGGGTTGCTGACCTATCTCTCCCTGGTGATTGGGGAACTGGTTCCAAAGCGGCTGGCTTTGAGCTACCCCGAAGCAATTGCCTGCGGCGTGGCTCGACCCATGCAGCGGCTGTCTCGACTAGCGGCTCCGCTGGTCGCTCTGCTGAGCTTCTCAACCGACACAGTAGTGCGCCTCATGGGCATTCGGGCAACGGAGGAAACCAGCATTACGGAGGATGAGCTCAGGGTTTTGATTGAGCAGGGCACCGAGGCTGGCACCTTTGAGGCTTCAGAGCAGGAAATGTTTGGTCGGGTGCTGCGGCTAGGAGATCGGCCCATTCGGGCACTGATGACTCCCCGCACTGATGTTGACTGGATTAACCTGGAGGCCTCTATCGACGAGAACCGGGAACTTGTTTTAGAAAGCCCCCACTCTCGTTTTCCGGTTTGTCGGGGCAGTATTGACGACTGTTTGGGAGTTGTGCGGCTGCGGAGTCTACTGCAGGCCTATCTCTACAGCCCAGATCCCCATCCTGACCTGTTGCCCCTCCTGCAGACCCCTCTCTACGTCGCTGACAGCACTCGGGCACTCAAGGTCTTAGAAATGTTCAAAGAGTCTGGTACCCACATTGCGCTGGTGCTAGACGAATACGGCGGCCTGGAAGGTTTGGTAACGCTAAACGACCTGGTAGAGGCCATCGTGGGTGATCTGCCTGCCATTGAAGACGAGGAAGAACCGATGGTGGTGCAGCGGGAAGATGGCTCCTGGCTGCTGGACGGTCTGCTGTCGGTGGATGAGCTAAAGCGGCTGCTGCTGCGGGAGGAGTTGCCGGATGAGGAGGGCTACCATACCCTGGCTGGATTTGTGATTAATCAGCTAGGCCGCATTCCCACTGCAGGCGACTACTTTGAGTGGCAGGGGATGCGGTTTGAGGTCGTTGACATGGATGGTCGCCGCATTGACAAGGTGCTGATGGTTGGGGTGCCCGTTGCCGAAATGGCGGATAAGGAGTCTCACGATCTGGAGTTTTAGAGCGGGCGTGTGCTCCCTACTCATGGCGCTGGTTGAGCAGAGTCTCTCGACCGGGCACGGTTTCCATGACGGCCAAAACAGCCTGCTGGGCGGCTAGAATGTCCCGCTCTTCGCCGCCCAGGTAAAGCCGACCAAAGCTGCCCACTGAGGTGATCTGAAGAATGTTGATCAGGGCGGCTTTTTCGGCTTCGTTGGCGGCTAGAGAGGCGTAGGCTGCCGGTTCGACTTCAAAGACGTAGAGGGTCTGCCCGGCCAAGATCATGTTGCCGCGTCGGGTACGGTTGATCATCTGCACGTGGTGTGGGTCTAGATTGCGGATGATTTGGCTGGAGATGATTCGCGGCTTGAGACAGTCACGCCGATCAACGCCCAGCACATCTAGCATGGCCCGACCGGCAGCATGGACTTCGCCCTGATTATTGGAGTGCAGCTCTAACAGGCCGTACAGTCGCTCTACGATCAAAACGCCTGGCCGAACTACGGCTGACTTGAGCCCCACATCCATGATGCGGTTAATTTCAATGCCTGGTGAGATCTCAATCCAGAGGGATGCGTCTCCAGGGAGCGGCAAAAACCCCTGGGCTACGGTTCCCATATAGGCAGCATGCTGGGATTGAAGGCTGTCGATGTAAACGTAGCTGCGAAGTTCTACTCCCAAGGTGCTGTTTCCTATGTCGGCTCCTCGGTCAGTATACCGGCTGAGGGGGTGGGGAAGTTAGAGGCGGGGGCGATGCAGGGAGGAGGAGCGGGGGAGATGAGGAGCGGGGAAGTGGGAGAAGTTTGGTGGGAGGGTGGATGGGTGAGAGCAGGGGAGATGGGGAGGGTGGGGAGATGGGGAGGGTGGGGGCTTTGTATACTTAGACAGAAGGTTTTTCTGGGGTGTTGATTCTGTAATAGTGGACTCATTTGAAGGGGTTCTTCAGATGAATAGCTTGTTTGCTTAGGCGCTGTGGTTAAGGGGTTTAGCTGGCGTCTGGATTTTGCATTTGCTCTCTGCTGCTAGGGTCTCTGCCCTTTGTAATCGATGGCTGTTGGCACTGCTTGGTTGAAAAAACGTCCGTGGCAGCTGCGATATGGGCTGGCTGTGGTGACAACTGTAACGTCGCTGCTGATTCGCCTATTGCTGGTGCCGATATTGGGGCTGGCTGGGCCGTTTCTGCTGTTTGCCCCAGCGATTATGTTGAGTGCCTGGTATGGCGGCTTTAGACCAGGGTTGGTGGCAACGGCTCTGAGCTGTCTGCTGGCGACTTATTTTTTGATAGAGCCTATCTTTTCCGTGAGCATGGCTGCGCCTAGCGATTTCGTGCGTATGCTGCTGTTTTCAGCGATTGGGCTGCAGATTAGCTTTTTGAGCGGCAGGCTGTTGTCGGAGCGGTGGAGAGCTTTAGCCAGTGCCCGACGGGCAGAAGCGGTGGCCGGTTCCCTGGAGCACAGTGAGAAGCGCTACCGGCTGATGATCGAGAATGTTCGAGACTACGCTATCTACAGCCTGGATCCGGGGGGGCATATCCTGAACTGGAACTATGGCGCTGAACGGTTAAAGGGCTACCAGGCCAATGAGGTGATAGGACAGCATTTTTCCTGCTTCTACACACCTGATGAGGTTCAGCAGGGACTGCCTCAGATAGTTTTGGATCAGGCAGCGCTTGACGGGCGATGGGAGCAGCAGGGCTGGCGACTGCGCAAAGATGGCTCTCGGTTTTGGGCAGATGTGGTGCTGACGGCTCTATGGGATGAGGCCGGCAGTTTGCGTGGGTTTTCTGAGGTCGTGCGCGATATTAGCGATCGCAAAGCGGCTGAGGAGCGGCTGCGCCAGTTGCTCAAGGAGCTGACGGGAATGCAGTTCGCACTAGACCAGGCGGCCATTCTAGCGATCACTGACCGCCACGGAACGATTGTCTACGTCAACGACCGATTTTGCGAAATCTCCAAATATAGCCGCCAAGAGCTGATTGGGCAGAATCACCGCATTATCAATTCGGGGTACCATCCCAAGGAGTTTTTTAGCCATCTCTGGTCTACGATTCAGCAGGGCCGAATTTGGCATGGAGAGATTAAGAACCAGGCCAAAGACGGAACGATCTACTGGGTCAACACCACGATTGTGCCGTTTCTAAACGAGCAGGGTAGACCGCATCAGTACATGGCCATTCGCTTTGACATTACCCCACAAAAGCATGCCGAAGCGGATCTGCAGGAGCTGAACGACAGCCTAGAGGCCCAGGTTAAGGAGCGCACCGCCCAGCTGCAGCAGGCGCTCAGTTTCGAGGCTACCCTCAAGCGCATTACCGATAAGGTCAGAGACAGCCTGGACGAAAGCCAAATCCTGCAAACGGCCGTGCAGGCGCTGGGGGAGGGCCTGGGCGTGAGGAGCTGCAACGCTGCCCTGTATGACCTGGAGCAGAGTACCTCTACCATCTATTACGAGTACAGCACGTCTCTAATTCCCGTTAAAGGCCGAGTTGCCCAAATTGAAGTGTTTCCAGAGCTGTATCAGCCGCTGCTGGAGGGGCAGTACATTCAGTTTTGCAACAGTGTTCCCAACCCAATTCGGGGTCGAGTTGCCATGCTGGCCTGTCCTATCTTTGATGATCAGGGGGTGCTGGGCGATCTTTGGCTAATCAACGATAAGGACTATATCTTTCGGGAAAATGAGCTGAGGCTGGTGCAGCAGGTGGCCAACCAGTGTGCGATCGCACTGCGCCAGGCCCACCTTTACCAGGAAGCCCAAACCCAGGTGCAGGCCCTGGAGCGACTGAACTGGCTCAAGGATGACTTTTTAAGCACCGTCTCCCACGAACTGCGAACACCTGTCTCCAACATCAAGCTCTCCATTCGGATGCTGGAGCTGGTGATGAATCAGGAAGATGGGCTCAACGGCTCCCGGCAAAAGGCGATGCAGTACCTGCAGATTTTGAAGAACGAATGTGAACGCGAAATTAGCCTGATCAACGACCTGCTGGATCTGCAGCGGCTAGAGGCCGGCAAGCGAGCGCTGAACCTAGAAACGGTCACTGTTCAAGACTGGCTGACCGCGCTCACTCAACCCTTTCAGGAGCGGGCAGTGTCTCGGCAGCAAACCCTGGAAATCCGGCTGCCGCCCCAGGCATTGCCGCCTCTGATGTCAGATATTCCAGCCTTGGAGCGGATTCTCTCAGAGCTGCTAAACAATGCCTGTAAGTACACGCCGCCCGGCGAGACCATCGCCATCAGTGTGACAACCCACTCCGACCTGATGCAGTTCACCGTGAGCAACTCAGGGGTTGAAATTCCTGCCCACGAACTGAGCCGCATCTTCGACAAGTTTTACCGGGTGCCCAACGGCGACCCCTGGAAACAGGGCGGTACCGGGCTGGGGCTGGCACTGGTGCAGAAGCTGGCCCAACACCTGGGCGGAGACGTGCGCGTTAGCTGCCGCCCCAATCAAACGGCGTTTACCGTTGAGGTCGTCAACCGGGCTGCTTAGAAACTGCCGGCCCGCAAGACTCAAGACTGGGCCAGTTTGGCTTTGGCCTGCTGCCACAGAGCCTCTAGCTCCTCCAGGGAGTAATCGGTCAGGGGTTTACCGGCAACCGTTTCAACCTGCTCAAAGCGCTTGATAAAGCGGCGGTTGGTGCCCTGCAGGGCAGCGGCAGGGTCGAGGTCCTGCCAGCGAGCGATATTCACCAGGCTAAAGAGCAGATCGCCCAGCTCCGCCTCCTGGTTTTCCTGGGGTTCGTGGGCTAGGGCGTGGCGAAACTCCTCAAGCTCCTCATAAAACTTGCTCCACACGCCATCGATGTTTTCCCACTCAAAGCCTGCCTTTGCAGCTTTTTGGGAGATCTTCATGGCAGCCATCAGCGGCGGCAGGGTGCGGCTGTACTTGCGCAGCTTAGGAGAGAGTTGGCTGGGCTGGTGGGGCAAACCTTTTTCCTGGGCCTTGATCTGCTCCCAGTTACGGTGCACCTCGTCTACACTCTGCACCTCAACATCGCCAAACACGTGGGGATGGCGGCGGATCAGCTTGTCGCTAATGCCGTTGGCCACTGCCGCCAGGTCAAAATTCCCGGCATCGCTGGCCACCTGGGCCTGCAGCACGACCTGCAGCAGCAGATCGCCGAGTTCTTCTGCGATCGCACCCTGCTCCCCCACCTGAATTGCGTCTACCACTTCGTAAGCCTCCTCAAGCACATAGGGAATCAGGCTCTCGGGCGTTTGCTCCAAGTCCCAGGGGCAGCCTGTTTCGGGATGACGCAGCTGAGCCACCACATCAATTAGCCGCTCCAGAGCAGCCAGTACAGCCGAGCGGTCAAGTTGAGAAGCCATAGTGCAATGTTGCGAGTTGTTAGCTCCACTATGCCAGAAGAGGGCAGAGGTAGGTGCAGGGCGCAGGAATTACCCGCTGCCCGCTGCCTTTCACCTATAAAAACCGCCTCACCGCAATCTGCAGACGACGGATAATTTGATTTGCCCGCTCCAGGCGCTGCTTTAGAGTTTGGTTTTCTTGCTGCAGGCGCTTGTTTTCGTAGCGGAGCGCTTCAACTTCCTGCTGCAGGTCCTGTTCAAAACTTAGAGTATGCATAGTTGTAACCTGATTCAAAATTAGCCCTAGGGGAAGGAGCAGTCCACCGGTATATGTTGAGCAGGTGGCTGGGGCTAATGACGTATTCCCTATCTCTATTGTCGCTCGGGTATGGGTTTTGCGGGGATCGGTGGACCCACGGGAGGTAAGCAAAAAAGATTTGTAAAATCTCTTTGAAGCTGCCCTGAAAGGCTTTCAACCGCAGGGAAAACCTTACCAGATTAAAGGTAGGGGCATCTTCCTGTGAGTGAAACAGCCTGACCATCCACCTCCTCTCTGAGCATCCAGACTATGGCTAAAGCATTTTTAGGTTCCATTGAATTGACTGCCCTGAGTGAAGATCCAACAGAATTTGAGGCGATTCCTGAATCTGGCCGGGAAAAAGTTCGCATTATCGTCATTGGCTCCCCCCAGGCGAGCAGTCGAGTGATCCATGAAATGAATCATTTGGGGTTTGCTGAGGCGATTGAATGGAGCAAGCCAATTCCCACGGCAAAGCCGCAGGAGTCCATGCGAATTTTGACCCGCTACGTTCTATGGAGTGAGCCGGGCAGCCGTGAATGATTCGCTAATGCTCAAAAATGCTGCTGTACTGCAGTAAATCTAGGCTGACGAAGGTCGGGAGGCAGTGGAAGCACTGTTGGGCTAGCTCCCACCGACCTTCTCGCTGCAGCATGGTCGTCAGCTTTTGCTGAGCGGCATGGAGATAGCGCACGTCGTTGGCAGCGTAGCTTAGCTGCTCCTCTGAAAGATTCATGGCGTTGCCCCAGTCGGAGCTTTGGGCGCTCTTGTCAAGTTCGATGCCCTCTAGCTCTTTGATCAGGTCTTTTAGGCCATGTTTGGGGCTGTAGGTGCGGCTGAGCTTGCTGGCAATCTTGGTGCAGAATACTGGAGCCACCTCGATCTCCAGGTGATAGCGCAAGGTGGCCATGTCAAAGCGGGCAAAGTGGAAGATCTTGAGGCTGTGGGAGGCTTCCAGCAGCTGCTTGAGGTTGGGGGCCTGCCGCTGACCTAGCTCAATTCGCACGGCTGACACATGCCCTGCTGGATCGGCTAGCTGCACCAGGCACAGACGATCGCGCTGGGGAATCAGGCCCATTGTCTCGGTGTCGCAGGCGATCGCATCGGCCTCAAGGTAGCGGGCCAGCAGTTCGTCGGGGAGGTCGCGATCGCAAATCTGAAAATCGTCCGCCATGATCAAAGCCTTGCTTATCTGACTTGCCCACTTAACTCACCCAAAAACCAGGGCGCAGACTTGTGCGCCCCAGTAAAACTAACTGCGAAACTGCCCTAGAGCTGATCGCCCAGGGCTTTGGCCACAGTCTGCACGTCCTTATCGCCCCGGCCCGAGCAGTTGATGACAATGCGGGGGCTGCCGCTTAGCTGCGGGCAGAGGGTTTCTAAAAAGGCAAAGGCATGGGCTGTCTCCAAGGCCGGGATGATGCCCTCTAGCCGCGACACCCGCTTAAACGCATCCAGCGCTTCCTGGTCGGTAACGCTGTAGTACTCAGCTCGACCAATATCTTTGAGGTAGCTGTGCTCCGGCCCAACGCCGGGGTAATCCAGTCCGGCGCTGATGGAGTGGGCCTCGATCACCTGGCCGTCGTCGTCCTGCAGCAGGTAGCTCATGGCCCCATGCAGCACGCCAATCCGACCCTCCGTCAGAGTGGCGGCGTGTTTGCCGCTCTCGACGCTGGTGCCCGCCGCCTCAACCCCAATTAGCCGCACCGTGGTTTCCTGCACAAACTCGTGGAACAGGCCCATAGCATTAGAGCCGCCGCCCACACAGGCCAATAGGATATCGGGCAGAGCGTCAAACTTCTCCTGGCACTGGGCCCGGGTTTCGGTGCCGATCATGGCATGAAAGTCGCGCACCAGCATCGGGTAGGGATGCGGCCCGGCCACCGAGCCAAGAATATAGTGGGTCGTTTCAACGTTGGTGACCCAGTCCCGGATAGCTTCAGAAGTGGCATCTTTTAGGGTGCCGGTGCCCGCCGTTACAGGTCGCACTTCAGCCCCCATCAGCCGCATGCGAAACACGTTGAGCGCCTGCCGCTCCATGTCATGCACACCCATGTAAATCACGCACTGCAGCCCAAAGCGAGCACAGACGGTAGCGGTAGCCACGCCGTGCTGACCCGCCCCAGTTTCGGCAATCACCCGCTGCTTGCCCATGCGCTTGGCCAGCAGCACCTGACCCAAGGCGTTGTTGATCTTGTGAGCCCCGGTGTGGTTCAGGTCTTCCCGCTTCAGATAAATTTGAGGACCGCTGCCGTCGGGGCGGGCATACTGGGCCGTTAGCCGTTCGGCAAAGTAGAGTGGGCTAGGCCGCCCCACGTAGTCCCGCAGCAGGCCATTGAGTTCGGCCTGAAAATCGGCTTCGTCGCGGTACTGGTAGTAGGCCTGCTCTAGCTCGCTCAGGGCGGGCATCAGCGTCTCGGGCACATACTTACCGCCAAAGCGGCCAAAGCGGCCCAGCGTATCGGGACGAACGGTGAGATCGGTCGGCGCAGCGGCGCTGGAGAGGGGGGAAAGGGGTGTCTGAGTCACAGGGGTTTGGGCGTGAATGGCGAACGGGTCGCCCTCATTATAGGAAAGTGGAGCCCCTCCCTGCTACGGCACTTGCTGGTTCCTGAGGGGAAACTTCAGCGCAAAGTAAAGATTTCCAGCGATTCTTCTCGGCCTCGAATGAGCAGGGGGCCGAGCGATCGCAACTCCCCCTGCGACGACTGCTCTAGCTGCTGCTGCGTGGTTTGGCTCAGCAGCAGCGGCTGGTTAACCGACTTGGTTAACCCTTCAATGCGGGCAGCAACATTGACCGCGTCACCAATGACCGTAAATTCGAGGTGGCTACCGCTGCCCACACAGCCCGCCACCACCTCACCCGAATGCAGGCCAATGCCTATCGGCAAGGGGCAAAAATCCTCAACTTTGTGAAGGATGGTCAGAGCCGCCTGGAACGCTGCTTCGGCTGCATTGTCAAGCCGTTCCGGTGCGCCAAACACTGCCAGCATGCCGTCGCCCATAAACTTGTCTACCCAACCCCCATACTGCGTCACAATCTGCGACTGCACTTCCTGCCAGCGGTTCAAAAAGGCCAGCACGGCCACCGGCTCTAACTTCTCAGCGTAGTGAGTAAAGTTGCGCAGGTCGGTTACCAACACCGTTACCACACAGCTTTGGGGCGTTCGCAGCAGCTCCATAGGCGCTTCAAAAGCCGTTTCTACAACGGTTTTGGGCAAAAACCACTCAACCACCAGGCGGCCTGCCTCACTCTTAACCTGCCGCCGCACAATGGTCGCCATCCACATCCCCAAAAACCCGGTTCCCAGAATCGTGATGCTGGCAAAGAGGGCAATTCCTGGCTCCAGTTGAAACAAGACCGCTGCATAGATAAAGTTGGCCAGCGCCAGCCCAGTTGTCAGTACCGAGGCCCGCCGGTACAGCCGCATTCCTCCCGAAACCGCTAACAGGGAACAAAAGGCGGTGATGTTGGTCAAAATCTGCGGATGGGATTCGCCCAGCACCCGAGCAATGTTGGTGATAAAAAGCGCCACCAGCAACCCATCAAAAATAGGGATCACCACCGGCAGCGCTTTCAGCCCTACTCGACGGCGACCCTTTAGCCAGGCCCAAACTGCTAGCGACAGGGTCGTGGCTAGAATACCAATTAGGGCAATCGTGGGCGGCACCGATGGCTGCCCAATTAGGGCCTGGGGAAAGAAAAAGACCAGAATATCCAGACTGGTGGAAACCATTAGCAATAGCCCCCTGACATAGGCCAGCTTTAGCTCATTGCTGAGGGACTCGCGCAGCAAAACCTGGTCAACAGTGGCGGCAATTTCACGAGCCGCTGCAGTTGCTTCAGAGGGCGGAGAATGGGGAGTCATAGGCTGAGTCATAGGGCTCGATCCTTAAAACCGAGGTTGGGAAAAGCCCAGCCACCTTGAGTTGCTGCCCTTATCATAAGTTCGAGGTCGTCATAAAATCCAAACTGGCTACAAGCTGTAAAAACGCCTTTTATGGATCTACAAACTGAGCGACTCAAAATTCGTGATTGGCTGCCGGAGCAAGACACGCCAGCCGCCTTTGCTATCTACAGCGACATGCGGGTCATGCAGTGGCTGGGCGATCGCACGGTTGATGCGACCCTAGCAGCGACTCAAGCCCGTCTAAAGCGCTACCAGCAGCGAACGGCAACGGCTCACCCCCCTGGTCTTGGCACTTGGGCTGTTGAGGAGTCAAAGACAGGGCAGCTCATTGGCAACCTGCTGCTAGTGTGCCTACCCAACGTAGAGCGTCAGCCCTCCGGCCACATCGAAATCGGCTGGCACTTCAATCCTGCTTACTGGGGCCAGGGGTTTGCTACCGAAGCAGCTCAAGCCGTCCTCAAATACGGTTTTGAGACACTCAAACTGGCAGAGGTTTATGTCGTTACCCTACCTGAGAATGAGCGGTCTAAGGCAGTTGCCCAGCGCTTGGGTATGACAGCCCTAGGGCTAACCCATCAATACCATGGCGGCACGGAGCTTGACCTGTTTAAGCTGACGACAAAGGATTGGCAGAAGAGGGTGCAGCTGGTGTCTTCTGGTTCCTTCAGAGAGGGAGCTCCTGAAGCTAGCTATTAGCCTCTTGACGAGGGACGGGAACTCAAGACCTACCTTCACCCTCTAAATATATAAAGCAGTTTCCAAAGTTAAAAACCGCTCAAGTAAGCAACAAAGCTTACTGCAAAATCTATTCCTTTTTTGGCAAGAAGCCGCTAAAAAGATAGCTCTAACCTCAGGTCACCAAAATCTCTTTAACGACTCGGTCTTTTTCCACAACGCCGAGGTTTTGACCGTTCTCTTTAGCCTCCTGGGCAATACCATAGAGAGCCAGTCCAGCTCTCAAGACATCAGCCATGTTTTTGTCGGTTGACTCTGCTAAATCTAGGAGCAGATTGTAGGCATCTTGAGAAAGTTCTAAAGTCAACCGCTTTCTGTTGCTTTTAGCGGCTTTTGAAACATTTTTACTCATAGCGTGAATCCGGTAACTTTTTGGTGGCTCCAGAACATCAGGGGTTATAACAGAGTTACATTAACGTATTCCCAACAGACCTGAATTGTACCTTCGATACATATTTCTTATGCAAGCATTTTCGCTAATTTTACGGAAATAAAACATCCCGCATACTCAAATTTTACCCACAGAAATTGCTGTCTATCACGGTCGAAAAAACCGAACAGTCTTCTAAAGCACTAAATTTTGCAATCAGACTGATTGCCCAGGTTGATTGATAGCGTTGGACGTAGAGACAGGGATTTGTGGAGACGCAGGGAGCGTACAGATAGCTGATGCATCAGCCTGTTTCTCCCGGCCCTGACAGTGAGGGAAAATAGCAAGTAGTAAGTACATACGCTCTCCCTCTTTAACGAAACAGCTTGTAAAACGGTTGTCCCTTTCAAGCAGGCTCCCAAAATTGGATACGGCACCTGACTGCAAGAGATGGGAACTTGCTTTATAGCATAAATGTCATGGATAATACACGTATTTTATACTGATATAATGCTGTCTGAGTGCAGTAGGATTACCTAATCAAGACAGCTTGGTAAAAGCTAAGGGTCATCGGCAGTCAGGCCGAGCCTAGCTGTCTGGCCTGATACACTGCAAACAGCTATGAGTTTTTATCCAAACAATTGACCAGTCACTCAAGCAGCTCAGGAGTAGGGCGATATGCCAGAGGATGGAGCCATCCTTCCGGGGCAAAACTGCAGAGGCGGTAACTTCTCAGGCTGGAACCTATCGGGGCAGAATCTGCAGGGCGTGGACTTTGCTGGGGCTAACCTCACCCGAGCTAACTTGTCTGGGGCTAATTTGCAGGGTAGCTGCCTAGAAGATGCGTGTCTGAACAACGCTGATCTTG
>JACVRP010000056.1 GCA_014534385.1 Cyanobacteria bacterium Co-bin13 | reverse complement strand
TGGGGCAACCCCAGTTCAAGCCGACCAGGAACGCCGCGAAGGCTGCCCTGGCTGTGACCTGGCCAACGCCAACTTTCAGGGCAAAGACCTCAGCCGCCACAACTACTCAGCCGCCACGCTAACCCAGGCAAACCTAGCCCAAGCGCAGCTGATCAACGCCAAACTAGCCGATGCCAACTTGGAGCAGGCCAGCCTACAGGAAGCCAACCTGCAGGGTGCTGACTTGACCGCTGCCAACTTAAAGAGAGCCGACCTAAGCCAGGCCCAAATGCTCCATGTCACGCTGATTCGCGCCGATCTAGAAGGCGCTATTTTAAGTCAGGTGGAGCTGCGCGACGCAGGCCTGTGCTCAGCTAACTTCAAGGCCGCAGATCTGTCAGAGGCCAGCCTCTATGGGGCCATCTTGCGGGGGGCCGACCTGTCGGGAGCCGATCTGCGGGGAGCCGATCTGCGCTACGCCGATCTCTATAATGCCAAACTAGAGAATGCCAACCTGTCAGGAGCCCGGATGGAGTTTGCCACCCTTCCCGATGGCAGCACGACCGATCCGGGGTTCATCAACTCGGTGAACCAAACCCAGGGGTGCGAACCAGTTGCCGAGCCTGAAGAGTCATCGGCATCCTAGTTCGCTTTGTCCTGAAAGGTTTAGCAAGGGCTCTGTAGCTGCAGCTATAGGGCCAAAACTATAAAGCCAAAGCTCCAGAGCTAGCAACCCCAGGCCCCCAAGCCACCCTTCATACCAAGCAATTTATTGACCAGTGACGTTGTCAATTAGCTCCCGCGCACGGCTAATAGTAGTTTCAAGGGCGCTGGTTTCGGGCACCTCCTTGGATTTGTCGGCCAAGCTGGGCACGCGCTTGTAAGGGTCGGGCATGGTTTCGGGGTTTTCCCCGTTCTTGAGGCGCTGTTGGTAGATCTCTTCCTGGGTACCCGTTTCTTGCCCATACACGTTGTAGGCCCGCTCCACCTCCTGATTAACCGCCGGGTTGGGGGGTTCGGCAGCGGCGTAGCTGGGGGACAGGCCCGCGCTAAAGCTCATTAGGGTCAGCAGCCCGGCTAGCACAACTGTCGCTAGCCCTCTGCGGCACGCACCCAGTACCTGTTTTGCAAAGCAGTTCATGGTTTTCCTTGAGTTCTATAAGAAAGCTGCCTGGAGTGTACTGAGGTGCGATCGCAGCGCCTTCCCTCAAAAGAAGGACGCCTTTCCCGCCGCTGCTTTAGCCGCCCCACTTGCACTTCCCCCACCTAGAATAGGCAAAAGACACCTCACCCCCAGGTTGCTATGCCCACTCCTCGCCTGCTGATCATTGGCCTCGACTGCATGGAACCGTCGCTAGTATTTCAGCAGTGGCGGCAAGATTTACCCAACCTCGATCGGCTGATGCGCCAGGGCAGCTATGGGCGAATGGAGAGCAGTATTCCGGCGATTACGGTGCCCGCCTGGAGCTGCATGATGACCGGACGCGATCCGGGCGAGCTGGGAATTTACGGGTTTCGCAATCGGCGCGATCGCACCTACGACAGCATGGCTATTTCCGACGGTCGCGCCGTCAAGTTTCCCCGACTATGGGACATTCTGGGCGAAGCCGGCTGGCAGGTAGCGGCTCTCAGCGTACCGGGCAGCTCGCCGCCCTACCCGGTCAACGGCTCGCTCGTCTCCTGCTTTCTCACCCGCAGCATGGACGTGCCCTTCACCCACCCGCCGGAGCTGGCTGACGAAATCCGCGCCTGGCTGCCCGACTTCATGATGGACGTACCCAACTTCCGCTCCGACGAAAAGCAGCGCATCCTCGACAACCTCTATACCCTCTGCGATCAGCGCTTCACCCTGGCCGAAAAGCTGATCGACCGAGATGCCCCCGACTTTCTAATGCTGGTAGACATGGGCGTTGACCGCATCCATCACGCCTTCTGGAAACCGATGGACCCGCGCCACCCTCAGTACGAGCCAGGTTCTCCCTATGCCAACGCCATTCACGACTACTATGTCCACGTCGATCAGCGGGTCGGCGAACTGCTTAACCGCTGCGATGACGACACTGCTGTGCTGGTCGTCTCGGACCACGGCGCGCAGCCGCTGATGGGCGGCATCTGCGTCAACGAATGGCTGATGGCCAACGGCTATCTCACCCTAAAAGAAACCCCGGCCGAACCCGTTGCCCTCGATCAGGTCGAAGTAGACTGGAGCCAGACCAAAGCCTGGGGCGCAGGCGGCTACTACGGCCGCATCTTCCTCAACGTCAAAGGCCGCGAACCCCAGGGCACTATCCCGATGGCCGAGTACGAAAAGACTCGCGACGAGCTAGCCGAGCAGCTATCCCAGCTCACCGGACCCCAGGGTGAGCAGCTCAATATCAAAGCTTATAATCCCCAGCAGGTCTATCAAAAGGTGCGCGGAGTCGCCCCCGATTTGATCGTATATTTCGACGATCTGGCCTGGCGCTCGGTGGGCAGCGTTGGCCTCAACAGCTTTTTCACCGTGGAAAACGACACCGGCCCCGACGATGCCAACCACGCCCCTTACGGCCTGATGATTTTCCACGACCCCAAGCAGCCCAAGCAGGGGCAGGTGCTAGAGGGGGCGCAGCTCTACGACATTGTGCCAACGCTGCTAGATCGCTTTGGCATTACGCCGCCAGCCGGGCTGCGCGGGAAGCGCCTGCCCGTTTAGGCAGGCCAAGTGGCGGGTCAGGCTCCAGCATGCATATTGAGCGCCATGCCAACCACTGTGCGCCAAAGCCGATCTGGCATAAGTTGCCGCAGCAGCAGGTAAGGGCCGGGCTGGGCCGGATAGCGGAGTTTGTCGGTGCGATCGCACGCTGCTCGATAAATAACCCTTGCCACCGCTTCTGGACCGGGGAGATTATCATTCAGGCGAGTGGTCATCTCCATCATGTTGCTCAGCTCGGGTTCATAGGCGGGGTGAGTTGCCCACCGCTGCGAGCGGGTAATAAAGTCTGTTTTAATACCGCCCGGCTCCACCAGCTTGATCCGAACGTTGTGACGCTTGAGCTCAAAGCGCAGCGACTCAGACAGTCCCTCAACGGCAAACTTTGAAGCATGGTAAGCACTGGCAAAGGGAAACGCAAGGCGGCCCCCAACCGATGAGACGTTCACAATGGTGCCGTGATTTTGACACCGCATCATCGGCAAAACTGTTTGGATAACAGCTACCAGACCAAAGACATTGGTTTGAAACTGCTGTTCTAGCTGATCAGCCGAAATTCCTTCCAACGGGCCTGTTAGCCCATAGCCAGCATTGTTGACCACCACATCAATGGCACCAAACCGATCGGCTGTTTTCTCGATGGCATCCGCAATCGACGTTCTATCGGTGACGTCGAGATAGGGCGTGATCAGATTGGGCGCATTTGCCCAAGTGCCCGCTTGTTGGGCAGATCGCATGGTTGCCGCCACGTTCCAACCCTGCTGCACAAAGTATTGAGCCGTTGCTCGCCCAATCCCAGTTGAAGCGCCTGTAATCAAAACCGTTTTCTTCATAGGAGCCTCCAGACGTTGGCCCCCATACTCTAAACTGTGGACTATACTCGACAGTCAAGCCGTTGCTCATTCGATTTTGGATGCTGCCGTGCTAATTGGTGAGCTGGTCAAAAAAACAGGCCTGCCCAAAGACACTATTCGCTTCTACGAAAAGATGGGGCTGATCACAGCCCAGGAGCGACAGGCGGGCACAAGAACTTACAAGGACTACGGAGACGAAACCGTTGAGCACCTTGCCATGATTAATCAGGGGAAAAGGCTCGGCTTTACCCTAAAAGAAATCAGGCAGCTCATGGATACCTGGAATACTGCTGCGATGCCAAAAGCTGAAAAAATACGGGTAATCGAGCAAAAGCTAGAGGAGATAGCCCAAAAAATGCATCAATTAGGCGTGATGAAAACCTATCTCGCTGACAAGCTAAACAAGCTCAAGCAGAAGTCGGTGTAAAGGCAGACTTTTAATAGGATGCCTCCACATTCTTTAAATGAAGTTTTGACAAGTACCCTTAACAACAATCCCCCCTTAATGAGGGGGGTAGGAAAGATTCAAAAACTCGTACCTCAACAGATCGAAAACTGCGGTAAAAGCAGCCCTACTGAGGAGAAATGCCGTTATAAATGCTGAAAGATAGCAGAACAATTAATAGAATGCCAATCGAAGTTGATAGCAGGAACAGAACCGAAGGCTTCTTTGGAGTAGGCGTTTCGCTATCGCGTTGAACGCCGGTAGGCTCAAGCGTTTGGGGATCTAAATTTCGGTCAGATTTCATAATGCTAATACCTCATCTAAGCAGAAATTTCCATTGTTAGAAATCATCGCTTCTGGTTATGAAATCGACATCTAGCTTGTGGCGCATCTCGCAGGACAGAGGTGAAGCATGACCGATAGAGGGCAGAGAGTATAGGGTGAGGCAATAAATTTTCAGCCGGTTGGTGTACACATTGCCCTACGGTCAAGTCCTTGGTAGCGACAGATACTGTTCACCTTAACAAACTCTAAAATTGCCCCACTGCAGCTCGCTACACTGGGGATCTTTAAACAGGAAAAAGCGGGACTTGTTGCAGCAAGCCCCGCCATTCTCACGTTTAATTTTTAGAGACTATGGCATTACCCGTGAGAAATACTTTTAAGTTCAACTAAGTTCAGTCGAATTTAGGGTCAACCAAATCGACCTGCCGTTGTGGCTATCAGGAAGGCAGCGTAGGTGAGAATGTAACCCACAGTGAAGTGAGCCAATCCGATCAGCCAACCTTGCACAATAGACAGTGCAACGGGCTTATCTTTCCAGCGCACAATGGTGGCAAGCGGTGTGCGCTCATGAGCCCACACAATGGACTCAATCAGTTCCTGCCAGTAACCCCGCCAGGAGATCAGGAACATAAAGCCGGTGGCCCAGACCAGGTGTCCGAATAGGAACATCCAGGACCAGACGGCCAAGTTGTTCATGCCGAAGGGGTTGTAGCCGTTGATGACCTGGGATGAATTGAGCCACAGGTAGTCCCGCAGCCAGCCCATGATGTAGGTCGAGTTTTCATTGAACTGGGTCATGTTGCCCGACCACAGGCTCAGGTGTTTCCAGTGCCAGTAGAAGGTAACCCAGCCAATTAGGTTGAGCATCCAGAACATTGCCAGGTAGAAAGACTGCTCCCAGGCAGAGGTTTGACACGTCCCGCTCCGGCCAGGGCCGTCGCAAGGGAATGTGAAACCAAAGTCTTTCTTGTCGGGCATGAGCTTGGAGCCACGGGCATCTAGAGCACCCTTGACGCAGATCAGAGTCGTGACGTGCAGACCCAGTGCGATCGCATGGTGAATCAGGAAGTCTCCAGGCCCAATCGAGAGGAACAGGGAGTTGTTGCCGTTGTTGATGCCCTCTAGCCAGCCCGGCAGCCAGGCAGCCCCGGTGCGAGTAGCGCTATCAGCATTCGACAGCAACACATCCATGCCGTAGACCATTTTGCCGTGGGAGGACTGAATGAACTGGGCAAAGACCGGCTCAATCAGGATTTGCTTCTCGGGGGTACCGAAAGCAACCACCACGTCGTTATGGACGTATAAACCTAGGGTATGGAAGCCCAAGAAAAGCGACACCCAACTTAGGTGAGAGATAATCGCTTCCTTATGCTGCAGTACCCGATCCAGCACGTTGTTCTTATTGGCTGCCGGATCGTAGTCGCGAATCCAGAAGATCGCGGCGTGGGCAAAAGCCCCAATCATCAGGAAGCCAGCAATGTACTGGTGGTGCGTATAGAGCGCAGCTTGAGTGGTGAAGCTGCGGGACATAAACGCGTAGGGCGGCATCGAATACTGGTGCTGAGCCACAAGCGACGTCACCGTTCCCAGAGCTGCCAGCGCCAAAGAGAGCTGGAAGTGCAGGGAGTTGTTGATGGTGTCGTACAGTCCTTTGTGACCTTCACCCAGAGCGCCGCCAAAGGGCGTGCCCTCAGGAGGCCGGTGAGCCTTGAGGATCTCCCGGATGCTGTGACCAATACCGAAGTTAGTCCGGTACATGTGGCCCGCAATGATGAAGAGCACGGCAATGGCCAGGTGGTGGTGGGCCATATCCGTCAGCCAGAGAGACTCTGTCTGGGGATGGAAACCACCCAAGAAGGTCAAAATTGCCGTCCCCGAACCCTCAGCCGTATTGAAAATATGGCGGGAGGTATCAGGGTCTTGGGCATACGCGCCCCAGTTGCCGGTGAAGAAGGGCCCCAATCCGGCGGGGTGTGGCCTGACCGACAGGAAGTTATCCCAGCCCACGTGCTGACCCCGAGACTCAGGGATAGCCACGTGAATCAGGTGTCCGGCCCAGGCCAGGGAGCTAACCCCAAACAGACCTGCCAGGTGGTGGTTTAACCGAGATTCGGCATTCTTAAACCAGGACAGGCTGGGACGGAACTTGGGCTGGAGGTGCAGCCAACCTGCAAACAAAAAGAGTGAAGACAGCAGCAGCAGGAACACCGCCCCGGTATACAGATCATTGTTGGTCCGCATGCCGATGGTGTACCACCAGTGGTAAACCCCGGAATAGGCGATATTCACAGGGTTCACAGCGCCAGCTTGGGTAAAGGCTTCTACCGCAGGCTGACCAAAGTGAGGATCCCAAATCGCGTGGGCGATTGGGCTGGTATTTAATGGGTCTTTAACACAATGATGAAAGTTGACTTGCCAGGCGACGTGGAACAGGTTGCCAGAAGTCCACAGAAAGATGATGGCTAGGTGTCCAAAGTGGGACGCGAAAATCTTTTGGTAGAGATTTTCCTCCGTCATGCCATCGTGGCTTTCAAAGTCGTGGGCTGTGGCAATCCCGTACCAAATCCGACGAGTCGTCGGATCTTGTGCCAGACCCTGGCTAAATTTCGGGAACTTAGTTGCCATTTTTATTCCTACGCCTTCTAGTTTCGAAGATGCGCGAATGACACTCTCTAAGCTCGCCCCACTTAGCGACTGATCAACCAGGTGCCTGACACTGAGCCAGACTAACCAGCCAGAAATGGGACAAAACGCTTATTGATGAGAACGACCGCAATTAACCAATTGCTTCAGGCGCAAAATTCAAGCAAACTTCACTCGAGCGAACTCCACTGAAGGCACTTCTGTGAATTTCTTGCCAGTTGAATAAACACATTAATAGCTCTCTCGTCGCCGACATCTCTATCTAAAGATAGAGACCGCCGTTGATAAAACTTTACTTAGAGATACAGTGCATTGCCAATCGAAATAGCGGCGTTTAAGCGGCCAGCCTAAGCATTTTTATCTCTAACCAGAGGTAGATAGACCTGCTTCGAGCTAGCTCTAGTTGAGATACTCCAAACGTGTCAGAAAATTCTCTATTCGCAGAATAAATTTGATGGCTGATATAACGATCACAGCAGTGTGTAGAAACAGCAGCCAAGCTATTGAAGCACTGCTTCCTGACCAAGTTGTGCTCCCTCGCATGCACAAGAACCCCTTCAAGGTAGCCACCCAAAAACTGGACAAACTGCCGGCCTGCTATGTGGAATGGGGCAGGGTGCAGAGTTAGGGACTCTGGCTGAGCCGAGAACTGCCTCTAATCCGCCATCAGCGTTGGCTCCCCCTACACAGCCTGCCGCAGGAACTCTATTAATCTAGGCAGAGAACTGCCGCCAAGCCTCATCAACCATCAGTGGTTTGGCTACGCGCGCAGAACACCTTCTATTTATACAGACCCTATTGATGGGGTTGCAGAGGGTTGTAATGTGACTATTCAAAGCAATGGCAATCTAGTCACGGCTGCAAGGCCTGCCGCTAAAGGTTGAGTACACCGGAAAGGCTGTCCTTCGAGAATTTAGGGGATCTCGCAATGAGTATCTTGTATATAAACCGACGAGGAAACGCCATAGGGAGGCCTAAAGCCCTTTAACCTGCTATCGATAGAGGCTGACCCCACAGACTTTTTGTAAGCTCAGTGGAAAGTGTACACCTCAAAATTCTATGAACGAAGAAATTTCCACCCTCTGGGGGAAAATGCAGGAAATGGTGAACAGCTTCTTTGCGTTGCTGCCCAATATTGTATTGGCCATCATCGTTTTCTTTATCTTCTTCTTTGTAGCAAGAGGCATCAAAACAGCTGTTAGAAACTTAACCCGCAATCGTCGCTACGCTCGAAATTTGGGCTTAGTCTTAGGACGATTGGCCCAGGGAGCTACAATCCTGGTGGGTCTGTTTGTGGCCCTCTCAATTGTCATTCCCTCCCTTAAAGCAGGTGATTTAGTACAGCTTTTAGGAATTAGCGGTGTTGCCATCGGCTTTGCCTTCCGGGACATTCTGCAGAATTTCCTGGCTGGCATTTTAATTCTATTGACAGAGCCCTTTCAAATTGACGATCAGATTGTTTTCAAAGACTTTGAGGGCACGGTTGAGCATATTGAAACTAGAGCTACCACAATCAGAACCTATGACGGTCGCCGCATTGTCATTCCTAACTCAGAGCTGTTTACCAACTCAGTCTTGGTCAACACGGCCTTTGAGAATCGGCGGCTAGAGTACGACATTGGTATTGGTTACGGTGACAATATTGATACTGCAAAACAATTAATTCTAGAAACGCTGTATGAAACCGAAGGGATTTTAGAAATCCCGGAGCCTGACGTCATTGTGGTCGATCTGGCTGAGAGCACCGTCAACCTGCGAGCCCGGTGGTGGGTGCAGCCTCCCCGTCGAGCGGACGTGCTGTCTCTGCAAGATCGGGTGCTGACTAACATCAAAAATAAGCTGACGGCCAACGGCATTGATATGCCCTTTCCCACCCAGCAGATTTTGTTCCACGACCAGACTGAGGAAACCGATGGCGATCGCAACCACCAGCGTGAAGGTTGGCCGGTCGGCAAAGGTGAAGTCCCCAAACCCCGCAGCATTAGTGGCTCTTTGCGAAAGTTGGCTGAAGTGGGTGCTCAGCGGGATGGTAATGGTCATCATGACGGCAAATGAGAAATCTCAAGCTCAGCAACCTTTGGGATAAGCTGCGATCGAGCTATTGGTTCTTGCCAGCAATAATGGCTGCAGGTGCGATCGCACTGGCCTTTGCCCTAGTTGCTGTAGAACAGTCAACTCCCAAAAATGCGGAGGGCTTGAGCTGGATCTACCAAGGGGGCGCTGATGGGGCGAGAGCTGTGCTGTCAGCCATTGCCGGATCAATGGCAACCGTGGCCGCAACCGCGTTTTCAATTACGATTGTGGCTCTGCAGCTAGCCTCATCTCATTTTGGGCCGCGACTGCTGCGAAACTTCATGCAAGATCAGGGCAATCAGGTTGTTCTGGGCACCTTTATCGCCACGTTTATCTACTGTCTCCTGGTTCTCAGAACCATTCGGGGAGAGGACTACCAGCTCTTTGTCCCCCAGCTGTCGGTCACAGTCGGCGTGGTGTTGGCGATTGCCAGCATTGGGGTGCTGATTTACTTCATCCACCATGCCTCCACCATCATTCAGGTATCCAATGTCATTGCTGGGGTCAGCCACGATTTAGAGCAGGTCACTGACCGCCTGTTTCCAAAAGAGCTAGGGCAAAACTTTCAAAATCAGGAAGACGGCTCAAAAGAAGTTCCCCGTGATTTTGAAGCGGTTGCCTGCCCTGTGGTGGCCGAGAGTGCAGGGTACTTGCAGGGCATTGACAATGAGTCACTGATGAAAGTTGCTTGCCGAGCTAATCTTTTGCTCTGCGTGCAGGTTCACCCAGGTGAATTTGTCCTGCGGCAAAGTCCTTTGGTTTTGGTCTACCCAGGCGATCGCATCTCCCCCAAGCTGGAGGAGCAGATCAGGAAAGCTTTTCCGCTGGGCCGAGAAATGACCGAGCACCAAGACGTCGTGTTTCCCATTCAACAGCTGGTAGAAATCTCCCTGCGAGCCCTGTCTCCAGCCATTAATGATCCGTTTACGGCAATTCGCTGCATTGACCGGTTGGGGGCGGGGCTGGCCCAACTGGCTAGCCGCGAGTTTCCCTCTCCCTACCGCTATGACAAGTTTCACAAGCTCCGGATTATCGCTGAGCCTGTAACTTTCGAGACCTTGGCAGACAACGCTTTTAACCAAATCCGGCACTATGGCTGTTCAGATAGAATGGTGGCCAGTCGGCTGCTAGATGCGATCGCAAACGTCGCCCGCTTTACACGCCACTCAAAACAGCGCTATACACTGCAGCAACACGCCGAAGCCGTCTGGTGCGACAGCCAGCAGCAACTTACTCAAAAGCAAGATTTAGAGGCCGTAGAGCAGCACTATCAAAAGGCTCTGAATGCGCTGCAACGCCATTAGCCGCTACCCATATCTCAGCTGCCTACCGAGACATTCCTGAAGATCAGCTGCACGTACCCCTTTCCCAGGTGATCTACGTAGGGGATGGAGCCTCGGATGTTCCCTGCTTTTCGGTGATTAACGATGAGGGCGGCTTTGCCCTAGGGGTCTATAAAGATGCCCAGACATGGGATGAGGAGATTCAGGTGAGCGAGAGCCAGCGGGTGGCAAATTTGGCAGAAGCAGATTATCGAGCCGACTCTGAACTCATGCGATCGCTCACGCTAGCCCTCGAAAGCCTCTGTAAACAAATTACGCTGCGTCAGTTGAGCCTTGATGAATAGCTGAGGGTTGATGAGTAACTCGCTGGCCAAGAGAACGCACAGCCTTCCCGGAGCGCGTCTTTAGCTATAGCTGTGCGTCGGGGTCTTCTGAGGGGATTGGCTCGCTTGTGGGGGGAACATTACTGGCGTCGTCTGAGCTACTGGCAGATTCACTCTGAGCCTCGACTGGCTTGGCAAGACCGGCCAATGCCGCCTCGGACGTGCCTTCTGCACCGCTGGCTTCAGGGACAGATTCAGGGGGCAGGTTCTCCGTCGTGGGGGGAGCATTACTGGCGTCGTCTGAGCTACTGACAGATTCGCTCTGAGCCTCGACTGGCTTGGCAAGACCGGCCAGTGCGGCCTCAGACGTGCCTTCTGCACTACTGGCTTCAGGGGCAGATTCAGGGGGCAACTCCATCACTTCGTCGCTCCAAAATTCATCATTATCCAGCTCCAGATCCTTTGTCACGGCAGCAGGTGCGGCTTGGGCAGTGGGTTCTTTTTTGGGCAGCGGAATCGAAGGTTCTCGGGGGGGAATTTCAATCATCGGTCGGCTGGCTTTGGGCCGAGAAAACACCCCGGCCAAGTCCCCTAGCCAACTTTTCAGGCCGCTGGCCCTTTCGGCTACCTGCGCTACCGCTCCCTTAGCCTGCCGGGAAGCTTTAGGGCGGGCAGACACACGAGATGAGTTAGCAGCTGATTTGGCAGACGCAGCTTTAGGTGAGCGTGGAGGCCTTGGCCTCGGCGTTACAACGGGGGTAGGTTGAGGGGTAGGCGGTGCAGCAGGGGGCTGCGATCGCACCCCCAACCCCACCGTTGGCCCTTGCTCCCGCTCGACCTCCTCCAGGTCATCCAAAAACTCATAGCCCACTTCCTTCAGCGAAGAGGCTCGAATATTCAAGCCACTTGAGGGCGCTTTAGGTGCTGTAGTGGGTCGCTTAATCCCCAGCCATCGCCCTAGCGGCGTTTGGGCCAGGAAGTCTTGAGAGATCTCCTTGATCTCCTGCTGAAAGCCTTTCCAGGCTTCAGGGGTAGCTGGGGTTTGAAATTCTTGGGGGGTTCTTGCCCGCCTTAGGGTCAAAGTCTGCCAGCCCAGCCAGCCCAACAGCGTCACGCTGGCCACCTGCCCTAACAGCACTGCCCCAGTCATCTGGCGATCGCAACTCCACAGCACCAGAGCATAAAACATGCCCAGGCCGCTCCAAAAAAAGTCGTGCCTGCGATGCACTTCAGGGAAGAAAAAGGCAGCCATGTATAGGGTAAAGCTACCCAGCGCAACCGCCAGGGCCAGGGCATGAGCCAGCATAGTCAGTCCTTTGCCCTACTAGAGTGTGTTTTGAAAATTAGCCGGGCCTTGATAGCCAGATAGCTGAGCCAGGTCAGTCAGCGACTTAGCGCCTGAGTACCGCTGGCCGTTGATCTCCCAGGTGGGATAGCCGCGAATCTCAGCTGTCTGACAGGCTGCGGTTTGGGTCTGGCCGTCCGGTTCAGAGCACTCTTCGTAAGGCAGGATGGCGCTAGCCTGCTGGCCAAAGAGCTGCTTTTGCTCGTGGCAGTGGGGGCACCACCAGGCTCCATAGAAAATAGCACCGGTATCAGCCAGATGCTGGGCTAGAGCAACTTCAGCCGCCCCAGAGGTCGTGGTAATGGCGGGGCCAAGCTGACCGCCGCTGTCCGCCCTGGGGTTGTTGACGTTGGCATACACTCCCAGAGTGGCGATCAGCACCACAAAGGCGGCAATAAAGGCCGTAAACAGAGGCTGCAACAGATCTGACCAGTCCTGACCAAACAGGGCTAGCCCAAACAGCAGGGTGGATAAGATCGCCGAACCCAAACAATAAATACAGAGCGCCTGAATCTGAAACGCCAGCAGATACATCAGGTAGGCGCTAAAGACCATCATGGCGGTGCCGCCAATCAGCAGCAGGGGCTTGGTCCAGTCGGTGAGCTGGGTCCGCAGGTCACGCTTGTCGGGGCCAGTGACCAGGAGGGGTGCGATCGCAAGTACCGCCATCCCGGCATAGGCCAAAAAGCCAAACAGGGTCAGCGGCAGACCAAATACCGTAGCGTAGGGGCTCGACAGCACGATGTCACAGCCCTCAGTCGGGCAAACGGCAGATCCCCCCGCAAATTTAGTCAGGGTGAGATAGGCGGTCACCGCCGCACCCACCGCAGCCACCCCCGCAATGCTGGGGCGAGCGTAGCGTTGAATCCAGGGAGTAGAGCGTTGACGACGAGGCATAGGACAACCTAGCAATATCCATTGCCTACCCTAGCGTAAACCTGTCAGGATTTG
>JACVRP010000659.1 GCA_014534385.1 Cyanobacteria bacterium Co-bin13 | reverse complement strand
TGTCAACTGTCGTAGGGCCTGTCACAAAATCCCTAGGTTCCTGAAGCACCCCGAGATTTTGCCGTCAATTGCTTTTGTGGGTTTGCGATCGCAGCCGCAATTCGTAAAGAAAGCGACAGCTTGAGGCGAGGTTTAAGCCGATAATTTCGAGGTATTTCCAGCCACTCCAGGGAGCATCTTCAATGGCGAATGGACTAATGATGTGACCCAGGAACTGCTTTTAATCGCGGACGATCGCACCCCAGCGGCGTCTGGCCAATACAGCGAACTGATCGACCCAGCCACGGGAGTTGCTTGGGCTAGCGTAGCCCAGGGGGGAGCCGCCGACATTGACCGAGCCGTGCAGGCAGCGGCCCAAGCCTGGCCGGGCTGGCGGCGGCTAAGCAGTCGCGATCGCACCCGCCTGCTGCTGAGGCTGGCCCAGCTAATTCGTGATAACCAGGAATCTCTGGCCCAGCTAGAGAGCCGTAACGTCGGCAAGCCCCTGCACGATGCCCGCATTGAAGTAGAGATGGCGGCAGACTGCTTTGAGTTCTATGCGGGGGCCATCAACAAAGTGGGCGGCACCGTCAACCCCGTCGCCGCTGCTGGAACCAGCCTCACTTTTCGAGAACCGATTGGCGTCTGCGGCCTGATTGCCCCCTGGAACTTTCCTCTGGTGATTACCGCCTGGAAGGTAGCCCCGGCCCTGGCAATGGGCAACACCCTCGTCCTCAAGCCGGCCAGCCTCACCCCGCTCACGGCCCTACGGCTGGGCCAACTGGCTCTGGAGGCAGGCATTCCCCCCGGCGTGCTCAACGTGGTGCCAGGGGCCGGAGCAGAGGCCGGAGCTGCCCTCATTCGCCATCCGTTGGTGCGTAAAATCTCCTTTACCGGCTCCACCGAAGTGGGCAGCCAAGTCATGCGGCTGGCGGCCAACGACATTAAGCGGGTGACGCTGGAGCTGGGCGGTAAGTCGGCCAACCTGGTTTTTGCCGATGCGGACCTGGAGCGGGCCGTGCCTCAAACGCTGTGGAGCCTGGTAGGCAACGCCGGACAAGACTGCTGCGCCCGCTCTCGGCTGCTGATTGAGCGGCCTATTTACGATGAGTTTATTGACCGGCTAGAGCTGGCCTTTAAGAGTCTGAAGCTGGGGCTGCCCCAACAGGCCGATACTGAACTGGGTCCGCTGGTTTCCCAGGGGCATCGCAGGCGGGTGCAGGCCTACATTGATGCCGGGGTGCAGGCAGGGGCCAGGTTGGTTTGTGGGGGCGGCCCGCCCCAGGCTGAGGCGCTGCAGGCCGGAGCCTTTTTAGCGCCAACTCTGTTTGTCGATGTAGAGCCCCAGATGCAGATTTTCCGCGAAGAGATCTTTGGCCCGGTGCTCTGCGCCTTGCCCTTTGATACGGAGGATGGGGCGGTTGCGATCGCAAACGACAGCCCCTACGGCCTCTCGGGCTCCATCTGGACTCAAGATTTAAGCCGCGCCCTGCGGTTGGCCAAAGCGATTGAAACCGGGGTACTCTCCATCAATACGGGGCACAGCATTCATCTAGAAGCGCCCTTTGGCGGCGTTAAGCGCAGCGGCTTGGGTCGCGAACTGGGGCTGGCCGGGCTGGACCCCTACAGCGAACTAAAAAGTGTTTTTATCGCAGATTAATTCGTACAGCATGAGTCAATCCTGGAGCGGTAGCAGATTAAGCCCTGATGTTGGAGCGCAGTCGCCCAATAAAGTCATTAGCCCACGTTCCCATCTTTCCCGGACTAAGCCGCACCCTACAGAGAAAAGGGATAACTGTTGGGATGGGTTCCGCCATTTTGAGCGAGCCAAATCAGGAATCTCTCACCCATGAATACGCAGCTCCAAAGCACCTTCC
>JACVRP010000013.1 GCA_014534385.1 Cyanobacteria bacterium Co-bin13 | reverse complement strand
TTGCTCACTGCAAGATGGGCGGTCGCTCAGCCAAGGCGCTGGGCATTCTCAAGCAGGCTGGCATTACGGGCACCAATGTCAAAGGCGGCATCACCGCCTGGAGCCGGGAAGTCGATCCATCTGTGCCGGAGTACTAAAGCCTCAAGGTTGGCATGGGTAGGGTGCGTCACGGGCTGCGATGACGCACCCGTTTCGGCCAGGCCCAACCTACTTCACGCCTTATTTAAGAATTGTCAGCTCAAAAAAAGTGCGTCGGGCCTAGTCCGGCGCACTTTTTTGCCTTACAGAAAACTGTAGGGGACATGCCTTTTTCTGTCAGCAAGCAGGTCAAAAGCAGCCACGGCAAAGACTCAAAACTCTACTGATTCTCGGTGTTGCAGGCCCTAAATTTGAATCAAGGTAAAGCTTTAGCCCAGGGCAAAGCGCCTTCCAAAACCCCAATCGAAGATTCAAAAGGAGCCTGATCATGACCACGACCTGCGATAGCCACTCTACTTCTGCAGCTCGTTCCTCTAACCGCTTTCAAAAAATTCTGCAGCAAAGCGCCTTGATGACGCTGCTGGCACTGCCTGTTGTGTCTTTGGCCGAGCAGCCTGCACTGGCTGGCAAGCACAATTTTGAGGTTTACAACGACAGCAGTGAAGACATTATTGACATCTACATCACAGCCTCTCACGTAGACAACTGGGGTAGAAGCTTGCTCGACAGATATTCCATCATCCCTAGCGGCTACACCTATGAAATAGAGTTTGCTGATCCATCGAGAAACGTTTGTTTCTATGACATCAGAACTGTTTTTGAGAGCGGTGCGGTAGTTGAGGATTATGAGGTAGATGTCTGCCACAACGACTATTACGCCTTGACCGACTAATGTGCCGAAGGCGCAGAGCAGAGCGCGCTAATTCCTGGGGCTTTCATGGGGGTCTGCTGCCTCCTCTGGGGCTGCTGTCTGCGGCAGGCTCGCAGCAGCCTCTAGCGCCTGCAGCCGAGAGTCCATCAGGTAAACCTCTGCAAATCGCTCTAGACGGAGCTTCGCCAGGCTCTCTTGGGGCTGACCTGGCGACACCGCAATAAAAGTGTAGCGCTGGCGTTTGGCAACGTTTTTGACGTTGATTCAATCGCCAGAGCGGCAGTCACCTCAATTACGAGTTGCCGACAGCGGCGGTTGGATAAATCGCTTGCTGATTGACCGAGAGCTGATTGAGCAGAGCGGCGCTGCTTTCGTTTAGACCCACCAGTTCGATATCGGCCCCGCTACGGCGAAACTTATCTACCACCTTGTCAACGGCAACTACGGCAGATTGATCCCAAATATGGGCGTGGGTCAGGTCTAGTTTGACCCGCGATAGGCTTTCCTGGAAGTCAAAAGCAGCCAAAAACTGCTCTACCGACAAAAAGAACAGTTGACCCGACACGCTGTAGATTCGGTAGCCTTGTTCGGGCCGAAGAACGGAGTCTACAAACACGACCTTGGCGATGCGCCGGGTAAAAAACACGGTGCTGAGCACAATGCCCACCAACACGCCCAAGCCTAGATTGCGCGTGAGCAGCGTGACCAAAACGGTCGTTGTCATCACCACGGTTTCTGAGCGGGGCACTCGGCGCAGCGTTTGCAGGGAGGCCCAGTTAAAGGTGCCGATAGAGACCATAAACATGACGCCGACTAGCGCAGCCATCGGAATCTGCTGCACCCATTCCCCCAATAGCAAAATCAAAACCAGCAGGAAGACGCCTGCACAGAGGGTAGACAGCCGAGTTCTACCGCCAGACTTGATATTGATTACGGACTGGCCAATCATGCCACAGCCCGCCATGCCGCCCAAAAATCCGGTGACGAAGTTGGCAATGCCTTGGCCGATGGCTTCGCGATTTTTGTCGCTGGGGGTATCGGTAAGTTCATCAACTAGGGAGGCCACCAGCCAGGTATCGAGCAGGCCCACAATGGACAGGCTGAGGGAGTAGGGCAGGATGATCTGCAGAGTCTCTAGACTGAGCGGCACCTGGGGCAACCGCAAGGCCGGCAAGGCATCAGGAAAGCTGCCCATGTCGGCCACCGTGGGTACTTCGATGTTGCCGACAAGAGAAATTAGGGTGACGACAACAATAGCGACCAGAGGCGATGGCACTACTTTGGTAAAGCGGGGCAGGCTGTAGATAATGGCCAGGGTGATTGCCACTAGGGGGTAAACCTGCCAGGGCACGCCTCTTAGCTGGGGCATTTGGGCCATGAAGATGGAAATGGCCAGGGCATTGACGAAGCCGATCATGACAGCGCGGGGTACGTACTTCATCTTGCGGCCCAGCTTTAGCCAGCCCAGTATGATCTGAATGGCCCCTGTCAGGATGGTGGCTGCAAACAGGTACTCCACGCCATGATCTTTGACCAGGTTGATCATCAGCAGCGCCATCGCGGCGGTGGCCGCTGAGATTAATCCTGGTCGCCCGCCTAAAAAGGCGGTGATGACAGCCATTGAGAAGGAAGCATAGAGCCCAACGCGGGGATCGACTCCGGCAATGATGGAGAATGCGATCGCTTCTGGAATCAGAGCCAGGGCCACCACCAGTCCTGACAAAATATCGGCTCGAATGTTTGAGAGCCATTCTCGCTGCAGCGCTTTTGTGTTCAACCTCACCCTCTCCTGTCAAGACTCATCAGCTCCAATGACTTAACTTAACCGGCTGAGCTGAGCAAGCGTGAGCGATTGATCTTGAGTTCATCAAAACTAAAAGCACGGCCAAAGTTCAATCAAAGCTATTGAGCTAACGGTTGGGATTAGCTACTTTGACAGGCTGCGATCGCGACTCAGCAGCGCCACACTGAGCGTCACGATAATTACGCCGATGAGCTGCTTGCCAGTGAGGGTTTCTTGAATCGCTAGCCAGGCTAACATCACCGTTAGAGCCGGATTGGTTGAAGCAATTAGGGAAGCGGTTGTCGCGCCGATGATACGGATGCCGATATTGTTCAATAAGTGCCCGGTTAGGGTGACAATGCCCGAGAGCAGGCTGCCAATCCACAGGGGAGTCCAAGGCAGATCGGTGAGCTGGCCGTGCCAGACCAGCAGGCTAAGGACCGAGAGTACTAGCGTCGTAGCAAAGCTGACCCAGGTAAAAGGCACCGGGTGAATGCGCTCAAAGCTTTTTTGAGCATTGACTGAGTAGAGCGCGTAGACGATCCCCGAAGCAACTGCCAAGGCAACGCCTAGAGCACTGTTGTGGGCCAGGGAGAAAGTGGTTTGGGGCACTGTGAGGGTGCTGCCAATAAAAATCAGCCCCATCACACCCCAGAGAAAGGGGCTGGGCCGACTGCCAAACAGCCTCCAGGAAAACAGGGCTGTAAACACGGGATAGGCGAAAAACAACGTCAGGGCAATGCCGGTAGGAATTAGGCCGATGGCTAGGTAGAGCAGAGCCAGGTAGAGGAACATAAAGAGCCCCCCGGCTAGCGCAAACCCCAACTCCCGCCGCTTGTCTACCGTAGCCAGCTGGCGAATGTCTTTCCAGGTAGCTGGATACAGCGCCGGGGCCAGTACCGCCATGAGCGGCACCACCAGCACCGTCCGCATTGCCAGCAATAGGAACGAGTTGGGCAACGTTGGCTCGACAAATCCGCCTGTCTGCACCAGCCCAAACACCGGCTGCAGGCTAAACAACACCCGCACGATCACGTTTTGGAAGCAGAAAAAGAACGCTGCCAGCAGTACTAAAAGGAACCCCAACTGATTGCCCCACCTGATCCATCTGTCTAGCTTACTGAGCCCAAGGTCCAACCGGCTACAGCGATCCTATTGCTGTAAGTGTTGTAAGGCTCTGACCAGGACGGGATTTGCGGCTCGGCAGCTTTAATGAAGTCGGGGTGAAGAAAGCAATCAGTCGCAACCTGCCAAGTTTTGCCAGCGTCTTTAGAGCAGACTGCAACTATTTGCCCTACCCTAACTGCCATTGCCATGACAGGTTCCGCTCCCACTCCCAACCCCAACCCCTTGCAGACCCTGCTAATTAAGGGCATGGCTGGTGCCGTTGCGATCGCAGGCACCACTGCCATCCCAATTCTGGTGCAACAGTGGCTGCAGCCGCCCGCCCCCGAACCGGCTCGAAGTATTACCGTGCCCCAGACCATGTCGCCCCAGCCAGTTTTAAACGAGGTGATGCCGACCGAAGGGATCCCTAACCCAGAGATACCGACCGAAGGGGTACCCATCCAAGTGATGCCAGCCGAAGGGATGCCGACCGAAGTCATACCGGTGGTAACGGCTGACGACGACGATGACGACGATGACGACGACGATGCACCTCGGCGTCGGCAAGAGGAAGGCAAGGGTAGAGGCAAGAATAAGGATTAGGAATGGATGGGAGGCAGAAGGCAGCGTGGGAAGTAGACAGTTGTGCCAGGTGGTCTACCGCCAAGGGCACCGTCGAAGGGCTGAAAGAAGGGCCAGATAACGCAGCATTAAGACATTGAGACTTTTGGGAAGCAGTCCGCATACCATGCAGGTTAGCTAGAGTGTCCCCCCGACACAGCTGTAGCTGAGGACGTATGGCACTGTAGATTCACAGCTGACGGAGCTTGAAACGTGAGCACTGCGCCAGAAGCCTGGCAAGACAGAAGGCTTTGCCTGGAGCAAACTCCTCTGTTAGTTAAAGGCTGACCTCATTGCCGCCAGTTGAACTGAACCCTTCACCCCGGTAGACAGGGGAGTGAGCTATGGATTCTGAAAAATTTCGTCGTCAGCTGCGCCAGGAATCGGAGCAGTGGTGGCAGGAGGGGTTGATTGATACCTCCGTTTACGAGACGTTGGCCCAACGGTACCAGTTCCAAGCGCTGGAAGGTGAGGCCAAGAGCCGATTTGTCGTCATTCTGCTGAGTCTAGGAGGCATTCTCCTGGGCCTGGGTGTAATTACTTATGTGGCAGCTAACTGGCAGGGCTGGCCCCGCGAGTTTCGCACGCTGCTGCTGTTTGCCCTGTTTGTTGCGGTCAATGGAGCCGGGTTTTACCTGTGGCGGCGATCGCCTTCCCAGGGGGGACAGCGGCTGGGCCACGCGATGCTGCTGCTGGGGGCCTTGATTTTGGGGGCCAATCTGGGGCTGACCTCTCAGATGTTTCACCAAAGCGGCAACCTTTACGAGCTGTACCTGGTTTGGAGCTTGGGCGTGTTGGCCATGGCCTATGGGCTGCGGCTAGCGTCCTTGGGGGTGCTGTCGCTGGGCTTGATGGTAGTTGGCTATTTTCTGGGCGCGAGTGACTGGTCCAGCGGCACGATCTCGGGCTGGATGATTTTGATTGAACAGATGCCGCTGGTGATGGCTGGGCTGTTTGTGCCGCTGGCTTATCGGTGCCGCTCACGGGTGTTGTTTGGTTTGGCAGCCGTTGGCGTGGCGGTGTCCCTACAGGGCAATTTGGGCCTGCTGCTGTCGGCAGACTCGTCTTGGTGGCGAATTGCGATCGCAGTCGCCCTGCCCCCGGCCCTACTCTGGAGCTACACCGATCAGATCTGGCAGTGGGATCAGCCCAAGGCCATGCGCCTAACCGCATCCCCTACAGGTCAGCCGCCGCTGCCCTTTCAGGCTATCAGTCGAGTTCTGGCGGTGACAGCACTGAGCCTGTTTCTGTACATCGTTTCATTTCATTGGGTCTGGCAGTTTCGCTGGTTTGGCTACCTTACTAACCCGTCGGAACGGGCCAATTCGTTGCTCCTCAGTGTAGTGGTGCTCGGCCTGATCGCAGTCTGGGGCTGGGCCAAGATTGTGCGCCAGGGCATCAGCCAACGGCAGCTACCGATTCACTTTATCAACAGCGGCTCTGTTCTAGCCTGCATTGCTTTGGCTACCGGCACCGCTATTTGGCACGAGATGGTCACAGTGCCTACCATTGGCCCTGTTGTTTACAACCTGCTGGTGTTTTGTTTGGCTCTAGCTCTGATCCGCGACGGTCTAGCCTTGGGAACACGAGGCATGTTCTGGGGAGGAATGACGCTGCTGGTCATTAGCATCATGAGCCGCACCCTGGAATACAACACCGACCTACTACTCAAGGCGCTGGCCTTTGCCCTCTGTGGTGCAGGCATTATCATTGCCGGCCTTTGGTTTGAACGACACATCAAACCCGCTCACACTCTTCAGGAGAAGCCTCGATGAAACCTGATTTTGACGCTCTAAAAAACCCACAGATACCGCAGACGCCCCAACGGCAGCCGCAGCTAGCAGAGATTCCCGCCAAGGAGCGGCCCCGGACAGTTCCAGCCTGGCGCTTTTGGACACCGCTGCTGATCCAGATGGCGCTGCTGGTCTCGGTTCCAGCCCAGAGTGCTTACACCTATGCCACTGGCGAAACCGTTGTGCTGCAAACGGCTCCAGTTGATCCCTATGATTTCTTGCGCGGCTATTCCCAAACGCTCAGCTACGACATTTCCAATCCTTCCACGCTCAGTGCTTTACCCGGAGGGACAGGGGTGTTTGCCACTGCATCGCCAGGGTCTTTTTACGTGGTGCTGCAAAAACCTGCAACGTCTCCAGGCCCTCGACCAACCCCCTGGCAACCTGTCAGCGTTAGCCGTGAGCGCCCTGAGAGCCTTGGTTCCGACCAAATCGCACTCAAGGGTACAACCAATCAGTGGGGGCAGATTATCTATGGACTGGAGAGCTACTACATGCCAGAAGACCGGCGCGAGGGGCTAAATCAGCTAATCGGCGACGTGCAGCAGCAGGATCGAGAAGCCTTTGTAGCTGAGGTCAAAGTGGACAAGCGGGGCAATGCGGTTCCGGTAAGTTTGTGGGTTAGAGAACAAAATTACCGTTTTTAGAACTAATTCCCCCTCGGGGGTATAGCCATAGGCTCCATTTAGGCGTAGTTCTATGATTAGAGTGCAAAGCTATGCCTTTAGGCAGCCCCCATCCTGAAGGTATATAGCTGAGGCTAGATCACATCCTATTTGAGAGGAGAGCACTAATGGCATACGAATTGCCCCCTTTGCCCTACGCTTACGATGCCCTTGAACCCTACGTTTCCAAGAGCACCCTGGAGTTCCACCACGATAAGCACCATGCGGCTTACGTGAGCAAGTACAACGAAATGATTCAGGGCACTGAGTTTGAGAGCAAGCCGATTGAGGAAGTGATCAAAGCGATCGCAGGCAACCCCGACAAGCAGGGGATGTTTAACAATGGCGCTCAAGCCTGGAACCACACCTTCTACTGGAACAGCATGACGCCCAACGGCGGCGGCACTCCTTCAGGGGATCTAGCAGCTAAGATCGATGCTGACTTTGGCGGCTTCGACAAATTTGCTGAAGCCTTTAAGAACGCCGGAGCCACGCAGTTTGGCAGCGGCTGGGCCTGGCTGGTGCTCGACAACGGCACCCTTAAGGTCACCAAAACCGCCAACGCCGATAACCCGCTGACCCACGGTCAGGTGCCGCTGTTCACCATGGATGTTTGGGAGCATGCCTACTATCTGGACTACCAGAACAGCCGCCCCAACTACATGGATGCGTTTCTCAAGAACGTCGTGAACTGGGATTTTGCCGCCCAAAATATGGCCGCTGCTTAGTTCAGTCTAATTAAGTACCGCTGTAGGTAGGTCAAATGCGGTGAAACCCAGCCTTAGAGAGGATCGTTGGGTTTCGTAAAGCCTCCACCAACCTACACCTCAGTCCTGTTAGCTCATTAGCGTAGGTCTAAAGGGGCGAAGCATTGCAGAAACAGTCTAGGCAAACCTGCCAGGGCTTTCGACGCATGCTTCGCCCTTTTCTATACCAGGCATTCTGTCTAGGAGTAGGCGCATGATTGAATCTCCCGACTATCCCCATATCGTGATGGCTTTTACCTACCACGATTTCAAAATCGAGATTGACCAGAGCGAGGAGCATGGGCAGGTAGTTTATGCTGCCTGGGTCAATTACGAGCAGGGCTGTGCTGTGGCGGTACCCTGTGTCTTTTCTCGTAATGAAGCCATCTGGAAGGCAAAGCGGTGGTGCGATGAGAGGCGGGTGGATGGGTAGTGGGGTGGATCGTCCCTTCTGCCCTCTGCCCTTCTTCCAAACTCCACCCTCGATAGGTGACAGCCCCATGCCGACGGACGATGATTCAGAAAGAAACTGGGTGAGGCGGTTATGACTGAATCAACACATCATTCTGGATCGGGGAAGGCGCTTGCGATCGCAACCATCGCCATCATTTTTATCACCATTTTTGCCAGCAGCATTCTCAACAACTTTCCGCCCCCCGGAGGCAGATCGGTTGCACTCTTGGCCAACAATGAGCTGAGAGGCGTTTTGGTCATTCCAGCCAACTACGCGTTTGCGATCTGGGGCCTGATTTACGTGGGCGTGATTGCCTACGGCTTTTACCAGTACAAGCCGGTGCGGCAGGGCGACAGCCGCCTGCAAAAGGTTGATTGGCTGCTGATTGTGGCCTGCCTGTCTCAGATTGCCTGGTCGGCGCTGTTTCCAATGCGGCTTTACTGGCTTTCGGTGCTGGCGATGCTGGGAATTTTGGTGTCGCTGGCGGGCATTTACGTCACCCTGGGAACCGGCCTCACCCCGGCTCGCCGCAAGGAGCGCTGGAGCGCCCGCATTCCCTTTAGCACTTACCTGGCCTGGATTTCGGTAGCAACGATTGTCAATGTGGCCTCTGCCCTCTACGCCAACGGCTGGAATGGGTTTGGCCTAAGCGATCCCACCTGGACGGTGATCATGCTGATTGTGGGGGCAGTGATTGCTGCAATTTTAGCGGTGCAGCGGGGAGATATCGCCTTCACCCTGGTCTTTGTTTGGGCTTACATTGCCGTCGCCATCCGCCAGTCTGAAGTTACAGCCGTCTGGATTACGGCGGTGGCAGCTGCGATTGCGCTGCTGGCCCTCTTGCTCTTAGGTCGCCGCAACCGCCAGTCCAGCCACACTGAAAGCCGCGATCGCACACCCACTAACGTTTAGCTATCAGCGTTTAGTCGGCGAGAAGTTCTCAAACCAGCCGCGCCGCCAGAAGTAGTAGATTAGCGCGGCTGCGATCGCAATCATCACAGCCCAGGCCATCGGATAGCCCCAGTACCACTCCAGCTCCGGCATGTTGAAGGGGGAGACATCGGGGTCAAAATTCATGCCGTAGACCCCGGCAATAAAGGTTAGAGGAATAAAAATCGTTGAGATCACCGTCAGCACCTTCATCACCTCATTCATTCGATTGCTGATGGAAGAGAGATACACATCCATCAAGCTAGAGACGATTTCTCGGTAAGTCTCAATGATGTCGAGCACCTGCACGATGTGGTCATAGCAGTCTTGCAGGTAGATCCGGATCTCAGAGCCAATCAGCTCATCGCCATCGCGGATCAGGCTGTTGATAATGCTGCGTTGAGGCCAGACAGAGCGGCGCAGCATCATGAGGTCTCGGCGCAGGTCGTGAATCTTGCTAATGGTTTCGCGGGTGGGGTTTTCGACTACCTCTTCTTCTAAACATTCAATCACCTCACCCAGCTCCTCTAGCACCGGAAAGAAGCTGTCAATAATGGCATCGAGCAGCGTGTAGGCAAGAAAGGCAGCACTCTGGTGACGGATGGTGCCAGTGCTGCGGCGGATGCGATCGCGCACCGGATCAAAGCAATCCCAGTGCGGCTCCTCCTGAAACGTCACCAAAAAGTTGCGGCCCAGCACAAAGCTGACCTGCTCACTGGAGATACCTTCTCCCGACTTCTTAGGCCGCACCATCCGCATGATGATTAGCAGATGGTCAGAATAGTAGTCAATCTTCGGGCGGTGGGGCACGTTCACCACATCTTCCAACACCAGCGGGTGCAGCTTGAGAATGCTGCCCAGCCGTCTCAGCGTTGGCTCACTGCCCAACCCCCGTGCATCAATCCAGGAGACGGAGGTTTTATCTAGATAGGAAATGCATTCATCTGCGTTCTTTAAATCTCGATGAATCGCCTGCCGCCGGTCATAGTCAATCAGCACCAGCTCAGTCGGCAGCGCATCATCGGGAATGTTTAGCGTGCCAGGGGCAGAGCCGGGAGGCGAGTAGTTGTAGTCCAGGTATTCCCCCTCTTCCGCCTCGTCTTCCCCGTCCTCAAAAAGCTCCTCCATCGGATCGGTAGAAGACAGCATCGGCTCAGCGGGCAAAACTATCGTGGGTCGAACAGAAGCCTTGCGCTTAGCTTTGAGGGGTCGGCGCTTGCGGGTACCCATAAAATCTTGGTCCAGAAATATCCCGTTTTAAGCATAAAGGGCACAGCCTAGGCTGTGCCCCCTCAATTTACCTAGATTTCAAGTTTGACACTTTAGATCTGGGATTTGACTTGGAATTGCAAACGGCTTACATCATGCCCATGCCACCCATGCCGCCCATGCCACCCATGCCGCCCATGCCGCCCATGCCGCCCATGCCGCCCATACCACCCATGCCGGGATCACCCGCAGGCGCAGGGGGTTCAGGCTTCTCAGCGACTAAGGCTTCGGTGGTCAGCACCATCCCTGCAATAGAGGCCGCATCTTGCAGTGCCGAACGCACCACCAATGCAGGGTCAATAATGCCGGAGGCAATCAGGTCTTCGTACTGGCCGGTCAGCGCGTTGTAGCCCATGTTGAAGTCGAGCTGCTTGACCTTCTCGACCACTACCGTGCCTTGCTGCCCAGCATTGTCAGCAATCTGACGCAGAGGTGCTTCCAGAGCGCGAATTACGATATCCACGCCGACCTTTTCCTCGGCAGTGGTGAGACTGTCCTTCAGGGAGTGCAGCTTACCCGCTAAGTGCAGCAGGGTTGCACCACCGCCTGGGACGATGCCTTCGGCAACAGCTGCCTTAGTAGCGCTGAGGGCATCTTCAATCCGCAGCTTTTTGTCTTTCAGCTCGGTTTCAGTTGCTGCGCCAACTTTGATCACAGCCACACCCCCTGCCAGCTTAGCCAGCCGCTCCGACAGCTTCTCCTTGTCGTAGTCTGAGTCAGTGGCTGCCAGTTCCTTGCGAATCTGAGCAATGCGCTTTTCGATATCGGCCCGGTTGCCGGTATCAGAAACCAGCGTTGTGGTGTCTTTGGTAATGGTAGCTTTGGTGGCCACACCCAGCATGTCGAGAGAGGCCGTATCAAGGCTGAGGCCCACTTCTTCAGAGATCACCTGACCGCCCGTAAGCACCGCAATGTCTTGCAGCATCGCCTTGCGGCGATCGCCAAAGCTAGGAGCCTTGACCGCAGCGACGTTGAGCACACCGCGCGCCTTATTAACTACTAGAGTTGCCAGGGCCTCGCCTTCGATGTCTTCGGCAATAATTAGCAGGGGCGCGCCTTCGCGGGCAATCCGCTCCAGCACAGGCACCAGGTCTTGAATTGAGCTGATTTTCTTGTCGGTGATCAAAATTCGAGCATTGTCTAGCTCAGCGATCATCCGCTCTTGGTCGGTAACGAAGTAGGGCGACATGTAGCCCCGGTCAAACTGCATCCCTTCCTCGATGTCGAGTTCGGTGGTGAGGGACTTGGATTCTTCGACGGTGATTACGCCGTCTTTGGTGACCTTGTCCATTGCCTGGGCAACCATGCTGCCCACTTCTTCATCACTGCCTGCAGAAACGGTCGCAACCTGGGCAATCATGGCATTGCCTTCTACCGGCTTGGCCACATTTGCAATTTCACTGACCAGCATGCTCACAGCTTTTTCAATGCCCCGGCGCAGGCTGACGGGGTTGCTGCCAGCGGCAACGTTTTTCATCCCTTCGCGCACCATTGCCTGGGCTAATACGGTGGCGGTAGTCGTGCCATCGCCCGCCAAGTCCTTGGTCTTGGAGGCCACTTCTTGCATTAGGCGAGCGCCCAAGTTCTCAAAGGGATCTTCCAGGTCAACTTCTTTGGCAATGGTAATGCCGTCGTTCACGATCTGGGGTGCGCCGTACTTCTTCTCCAGCACCACGTTGCGTCCCCGAGGGCCAAGGGTAATTTTGACCGCATCCGCCAGGGCATTGACGCCTTTTTCCAGCGCTTGCCGAGACTCTTCATTAAAGGAAATTAATTTCGCCATGTCCTGCCTTTCAGCTCTCCAGTGACAACTTAGCACTCTCCGTCACGGAGTGCTAACTTCGTTAGATTATCCTTGGAGTGTCTGTGGGGTAAGTCGCAATAACCGATCCTTACTGCTGCCTGAAGGAATTTAGAAACGCTTGGATGGCAGCAGCATCTTGGCGGACTTGGGCGGCGACTTCGCCGACCCGCTGCGTGTCGATAGAAAGTGCAGGGCCTTCGAAGGCTTGTAGTACTTCAATCAGCGAGATTCGGTTGTCGCTTGAGGCCAGCACCAGCGCATCTCGCAGCGGCTGCCAGCTCTCTGTGGAGGCATCGGACAGGGTGAGGGCTGTGCCTGCCTTTTGAAAAAAGGCTTCGCCAATGAAGGTAGAGGCGGCCTGCCTAAACAGTTCTCCATTAACGTCGATTTCACCGCCCAAAATATTGCGGGAAAACCGGCTGTCTAGGTTCACCGACTCTAGCAGGGACTGCAGTTCTGGGGTGGCTTCGCCGGTCGTGACGAAGGTCGTCAGCTCGTCGAGCGAAACAGTTTGAAGGGGAATTGTGCCGTAGGTCAGGCTGATCGCTTCAACGGCCCTGGCGCTGGGAGTCTGCAGCAGAGCAGCGGTAGCACCGAGGAGAAGCGCGATCGCAAACCGACCGCTAAAAAACTTGTCACAAGCTCCCTGGGAGCAGAGGGAGAGCATCTGTTGCAGAGGCTGGAGGGCAGTAAACAGGCGCACAGACCAAATTCTCCGGTGTGAGGGGGATAGGCGGGTGACGCTTTCATCTTCAGGAAAGTTTCCCTTAATGAGCAAGCGGGGACTGACGTTGCTCAATTTCTGTCTGCAATCAGGAGGAGCACGCTAGCCTAACGCGAGCTAGGGGGTACACACAAGCTCTCGGTGTCCGTACCCCCTAGCCCATCAGGAGGGCAGGCCGGTCAACCCCTAGCGGGCAGGCTGGTTCTGCCGACTCCGCAAGATCTCCATCAAAGACTGAATGTCTCTGACGCTGCGCTGTACGTTGCCAGCTACTTTGCCGACCTGCTGAGTGTCTACTGTCAGCGATCCGCCCTCAAAGTTTCGCAGCACTTCTAGGGTAGACAGCCGATCATCTGCGATCGCACCTAGCAGAGCCTGCTGCAGATCCCGCCAGCTTTCGGTGGAGGAACCGGGGCGAGAGATGGCTGTTCCGGCCTGCTGCAGCACGGCTTCGCCAATAAAGGTCTGGGCAACTCGGCTGAGCAGCTCACCATCGACCTCCAGTTCTTTGACGAGAACTGATTGGGCCGTGGCGGTGTCGAGGCCTGCCGCATCTAGCAGCGATTGGATCTCGGCAGATGGCTCTCCAGTGATGGCAAACTGCTCCAGGTCACGAACCGGAATCGTCTGCAGCGGCACTTCGCCGTAGGTGAGGTTGACTTCCTCCAGCGCCTCAGCCCGAGTAGGAGAAAGCATGAGGATCGAGCCTGCTCCCAGACAAAGGGCCAGGGCAGACAGGGTGCGGGCGACACCAGGAAAATTAAACAGGGGGCGCGGGGATGGCTGGTTGAATGGGTGTTGCATCAAATCCACTGGTCTTAAGGGGTTTCTACAGGGCTTACCTGAAGCAGTGGACAAGAAAAAGTAAAGGAAAGTTCCCACTTGTGTCAAGTTGTGTATTCAGCATTGATTTTGACGTAGTCATAGCTCAAATCGCAGCCCCAAGCAGTACCGCTGCCGGGTCCGCTGCCAATGCTGACGGCAATCGAGACCGTATCGGACTTGAGATATTCTCCAGCGGCGGCCTGCTTCAGGTAGGCGCTGGCGGCAGGGCGGTCAAAGGGCAGGGGCTGGCCGTGCTCCATCAGCACAGTGTCGCCCAGCTGCACCCGCAGATCGTTTTGGTCAAAGGTAACGCCTGCCCGACCCGCAGCTCCGGCGATGCGGCCCCAGTTCGGGTCGCGCCCAAAGATGGCAGATTTAACCAGAGCAGATCCGGCAATGGTGCGAGCGACCTGGCGGGCAGCGGCATCGTTCACGGCCCCGCTGACGCTGACCTCTACTAAGCAGGTAGCCCCTTCACCATCGCGGGCAATGGCCTTGGCCAGGTGAATGCAGACCTCGGTCAGCATCGCTTCTAGCTTTTCGGCTTCGGGGCCAGCATCGGTAATAGCAGGGGTGCGAGACTCGCCATTGGCCAGCGCGATCAGGGAATCGTTGGTGCTGGTGTCGCCATCGACGGTGATCTGGTTAAAGCTCTTGTTGGTAGCGCGGCGCAGCATGTCTTGCCACAGCGGCGGTGAAACGGCGGCATCGCAAGTGACAAAGGCCAGCATGGTGGCCATATTGGGGTGAATCATGCCAGAGCCTTTGGAGATGCCGCCGATGCGAACTGGGCGGTCATCAATCAGGGTTTCTAGGGCGATGGACTTGGGCACCAGGTCAGTGGTGATAATAGCCTTGGCGGCAGCATCTGATCCCTCTTCGGAGAGCGCCTCTACTAAGGAAGGAATGCCTGCTTTGAGGGCATCCATTTTGATCCGCTGGCCAATCACGCCGGTTGACGCAATCAAAACCGAGTCACCGGGGATGTCGAGGGCTTGGGCCACAGCAGCGGCGCTTTCGACGGTATCTACCCAGCCCTGGTTACCCGTACAGGCATTGGCCTGTCCGGCGTTAACCAAAATGGCGCGGGCCGTAGCGCGGGCCTCTAGCCGCTGACGGCAGTAGTCTACACAGGCAGCTCTGACGTGGCTCGTGGTAAAAACTCCGGCTGCGATCGCATCTCCCTCCGACACAATCAGCGCCAGATCCGGCGCGCCCGAGGGCTTCAGCCCTGCCACAATCCCCGCCGCCTTAAAGCCTTTCGGTGCCGTCACCCCGCCCGGAACCACGTGCCAGTCTGCCATAGCCTTTACCCTGGAAAGCCTTGTGTTGTTGCAGGGGATTATATCAGGGTGGGACGGGCAAAAAAAAAGGAGAGCCGCGAACAGCTCTCCCTACCATCAGGGTGCATCTACATAACACAGTATTGCATACAAGGCACCGGGGGTGAAACCCCTTATCGTGTATTTCTTAACAAGTTAGCCATTTAATTTTTTGGCTAGAAGCTGGTTCGTCAGCTTAGGATCCACCCGGCCGCCGGAGAGCTTCATCACCTGACCGACGAAGAAGCCTTGCAGCTTGGTCTTTCCAGCTCGATATTGCTCAAGCTCAGTGGGGTTGTCGGCCAGCACCTTGTCGATGATGGCTTCGATTTCTGCTGGGTTGGAGATCTGGCTGAGTCCTTTCTTCTCCACTATCGCCTTAGGAGAGCCGCCTGACTTGAGCAGCTCTGGCAGCATATCCTTGGCGATTTTGCTGCTGATGGTGCCGCCGTCAATCAGTTGAACCATCTCGGCCAACATTTCAGGCTTGAGGGCAATCTCGTTAATAGCTAACTTCTCAGCATTGAGATAGGCCGCAATATCTTGAGTGATCCAGTTAGTAGCTGATTTGGGATTGGCTCCGGCAGCAAGAACGGCCTCAAAGTATTCGGTAACAGCGCGATCATCTGCTAAAACTCGGGCATCGTAGGGCGACAGGCCAAACTCGCTCTCGTAGCGGGTGCGCTTCTCGGCGGGGAGTTCAGGCAGCTCTTTCAGCCAAGATTCCTTTTGCTCGACTGACACCACAATGGGCGGCAGGTCGGGTTCGGGGAAGTAGCGGTAGTCGCTAGAGCCTTCTTTGGAGCGCATGCTGATAGTGCGCTGGCTGCCTTCCTCCCACAGCCGGGTCTCTTGAACAATGCGTTCGCCCGCCTCAACGGCTTTGATTTGCCGGTCAATTTCGTACTCAATCGCTTTTTGAATGGCGCTGAAGGAGTTCATGTTTTTAATCTCAACCTTCGAGCCAAACGCTTCCCGGCCTTTGGGCCGCACTGAGATATTGACATCGCAGCGCAGGGAGCCCTCCTGCATGTTGCCGTCGCTAATGCCCAGGTAGCGCACGATGCGGCGCAGCTCTTGAGCATATTCAGCCGCTTCTTGACCGGAGCGCAGGTCGGGTTCGGAGACAATCTCCACCAGGGGCACTCCGGCGCGGTTGTAGTCCACCAGGGAGTAGGCCGACCCGGAAAGGCGATCGCTGCCCGCATGGACTAGCTTACCGGCATCTTCTTCCATATGCAGGCGGGTGATGCCGATGCGCTTGCGGGTGACTTCTTTGGTCTTTTTATCGACCAGCTCAATCTCTAACCAGCCATGCTCAGCAATGGGCAGATCGTACTGGGAGATCTGGTAATTCTTGGGCAGGTCGGGGTAGAAATACTGCTTGCGGTCAAACTTGCTGTAGGGCGCGATCTGGCAATTTAACGCCAAGCCTGCCTTGACTGCATACTCTAGAACCTTTTCGTTCAGCACCGGCAACACCCCCGGCATACCCATCACGATCGGGTCAATGTAGGTGTTGGGCTCAGCTCCAAAGGCGGTAGAGGCGGGAGAAAAGATTTTAGTTTCAGTACACAGCTGGCAGTGGGTTTCCAGACCGATGATGGCTTCGTATTCTGTTTTAACTGGCGCAGCAGAGGTCATGGATGTCTCTTGAGAAGCTTTTGCAGTCGATTTAATCATTCTATCCCCATGATAGAACCTCAATGTATTCGGGTATGGGAGAGCTGTGCCAGCCTTAATTTGCTTGAGAAAGATGGAGAAGCAGCCTATCTTGATGAAACATAAAATCATTCGCGAGTGGATTTCTACCCGAATAGCATGACAGACCCCGATAAGCCTTACCCCTTCGACACGGCTACCTACGTCGAACAGATGTCGGCCTTTTTGCGGCTGCCGATTCCACCGGAGCTGCGTGACGGGGTGATCGATAACTTAGAGCGGATTTGGGACATTGCTCAGCCAGTGATTGAGTTTCCGCTGCCAGATGACCTTGAAGCTGCTCCCACGTTTGAACCATGACCCCATTTCCCGATGCGGCTAGCCTGACCCGCGCAATTTTTCGAGGGGAAACGACGGCCCGATCAGTCGTGGAAGATACGCTGGCGCAAATTGAGGCCAGGGACGGCACGTTGAACTGTTTTACGGCGGTAACGGCAGAGTCCGCTTTGCAGGAGGCGGCGCGGGTGGATGATGCGATCGCATCGGGCAAAGACCTCGGCCCTCTAGCAGGCGTTCCTTTTGCCGTCAAAAACCTTTACGACGTAGAGGGCATCGTCACTCTGGCGGGCTCCAAGATCAACCGCGAAAACTCTCCGGCGACCCAAGACGCCACCCTAGTTGCCCGAATGAAAGCGGCGGGGGCGATTTTGGTGGGGGCGCTGAATATGGACGAATACGCCTATGGCTTTGTCACCATCAACAGCCACGATGGGGCCACGCCCAACCCCCACGACCTCAGCCGCATGTCGGGCGGGTCTTCGGGCGGATCGGCAGCAGCGGTGGCGGCGGGATTGGTGCCGCTGACCCTAGGGTCAGACACGAACGGTTCGATCCGGGTGCCCTCAGCTCTGTGTGGCATCTATGGGCTTAAGCCCACCTATGGGCGGCTGTCTCGTAAGGGCTCATTTCTATTTGTGGCCAGCCTCGATCATCTTGGCCCCTTTGCCCGTTCGGTGCGAGATTTGGCCGTTGCCTTTGACGCTATGCAGGGGCCAGATGCGGCCGATCCAGCGTGTACGCACCGTCCTGCCGAGCCGGTGACGCAGGCGCTAGGAGAGGGCATTCAGGGGCTGCGGATTGCAGTGGCGGGGGAGCACTTTGCTGTAGGGATGCAGTCTGAGGTTGCCGCTGGTCTAGAGAAGGTGGCTAAAGCGCTGCAGGTGAGCGAAATTGTAACGCTGCCTGAGGCGGCGCGGGCGCGGGCAGCGGCTTTTATCATCACCGCCTGCGAGGGCAGCCAGCTCCACATAGATCGGCTCAAGACTCGGCCTATGGATTTTGATGTGGCAACCCGCGATCGCTTTTTGGCTGGAGCGCTGGTTCCCAGCGGCTGGTATATTCAGGCCCAGCGCTTTCGCCGCTGGTACCGTGACCGGGTGCGCGACCTGTTTCAGTCGGTGGACGTGATTTTGGCCCCTACAGTGCCCTGCGTGGCCCCACCCCTCGACCAGACAACGCTGGAGATCGAAGGCAAAACGGTGCCCCTGCGACCCAATCTAGGGCTATACACCCAGCCGCTATCTTTTATTGGCCTGCCGATTGTCTCAGTGCCAGTGCGTCAGCCGGGTAAGCTGCCGGTGGGCATTCAGATCATTGGAGCCCCTTACCAGGAAGCGAAGGTGCTGCGGGTAGCGGCCTATCTGGAGAAGCAGGGGATTACAGCTGCGCCGATTGCTGAAAGCTAGACTGCCGTCGTCTCGCCAGTTCTGTCTGAGTGGATTTCTTCTACGGGCTCGGCAGGCGACAGAGAAGTTGCGGCTATGGTTTCTAGGGCAGCGGCAACCGCTTTTTCTACCGGGGTTTCTAACAGAATTTCGGCGGCAGTGGCTATCGGGGTTACCGGAGTCTCTGCCGGGGTTTCCGCAATAAACTCCTGCTCGGGACGAATCGTCCGGTAGCGGTCGTTGCGGATCCACTCGATGGTGCTGCGGATTTTTTGTGGCGGCTCGCCCAGGGTTGTCAGCAGGTGGGCACTGAGCTCTAGAGCAGCTTCTAGCTCGGGCTGCACGACTTCTCTAGCTCCGATTTGGGTGAGTTCGTCAACTTCCTTGTTGCTATGGGCACGAGCAATAACGTCTAATTCGGGCACGCGGGTTAGGGCGTGCTGCAGCAGCAGACGGGTGCTGAGGGGATCGGGCAGTGCGATCGCAAGGGCCTTTGCCGTCTCCAGATGCGTCTTTTCTAGCACCAGCTCTGAGTCGGCATCGCCAAAAACAAAGGGAATCTGGTGCTGACGCAGCTCTTGCAGAGAAGCCTCACTGTTATCCACCACCAGCACTGAGTAGCCGCGACTGAGCAGCAGGTTTACCATCACCCGACCCACCCGACCATAACCAGCCACAATCACGTGATCTCGAATGCCATCTGGTACCGAAAGCTGCTGCGGTTCCTCAAAGCGCTTCAGGTACTGGCCCACCCCCGGCATGGCAATGAGCGCGTCGGCCACCCCAGGAGCCAAACTCATCCAAAGCGGCGTCAGCACCAGAGTGACAACGGTTGTGCCCAGCAGCACGGCGCGGGCCTGCTCGCCAATCAGGCCCATTTCGTAACCGATCATGGCCAGCACAAAGGAAAATTCCCCGATCTGGTTCAGGCCAAAGCTGGCAAAAACTGCCGTTTTAAGCGAATACCCTGACTGCAGCACCACCGGCAGAATAATCACCGCCTTGCCCACCATCACCAGCAGCACCACCCCCAGAATGATGCCCAGGTCTTCGGCTAGCAGTTCCGGGTCGATCAGCATGCCGATGGAGACAAAAAACAGGCAGGCAAAGGTGTCTCGCAGCGGCAAAATCTTGCCCAGCGCCTGCTCAGAGTACTCCACCTCCGAAATCATCAGCCCGGCGACAAAGGCCCCCATTTCAATCGATAGCCCCAGCTCATTGGTAACCCAGGCCACCGTCAGGCACAGCACCACAATCGCCAGCAAAAACAGCTCGTTGCTCTCGGTGGCAGCGACAATCTGCATAAACCGGGGCACGATCCAGCGGCCCAGTGCGATCGCACCGGCAATAAACAAGATGATTTTGGCTGCCGCTAGCCCCAGAGTCAGCCAGAAATTTTCAGGCTGAGTCAACACCGGCAAAAACGCCAGGATCAGCCCCAGGGCAAGATCTTGAGCAATCAAAATAGCCAGCATCACCTGACCGTGCACGGTACTGGTTTCTCCCCGCTCAGTCAACGTCTTCAGCACAACCGCTGTAGACGATAGCGACAGCACCAGCCCGAGAAAAACGCCCTGCAGCGGCGAGGCAGCCCAACCCATCAACAGGGTGATGCCCGCTACCAGCAGAGTCGTCAACCCCATCTGCAGCAGACCACCCTTAATGGCAATATTGCGAACCCGCTTTAGCTCTGCTAGGGAAAACTCTACACCTAGCGCAAATAGCAAAAAGGCCACACCCACCTGGGCAAACGCCTGAACCTGCTCGACATCCGTCAGAAAGCCAACCCCAAAAGGCCCGACAATCAGACCGCTGATGAGATAGCCCAACAAAGCCGGCTGCTTGAGGCGATTAGCCAAATAACCTCCCAAGGCAGAGGTGCCCAATGCCTTGGTCAAATCGATCATGAATGCGGTTTCAGCTGCCATTACGAACGCGCACGACAATGAGGAGAGTG
>JACVRP010000472.1 GCA_014534385.1 Cyanobacteria bacterium Co-bin13 | reverse complement strand
TGTCTTGCGGATAGTGAATCAAGACATCCAGGCAAATCACCGTATGATAGCTGCCACTTAGACTCTCTAAATCCTGCACCGCAAACGTTGGGTTGTCGGACTGTCCCAGGGTTGCCTGCGATCGCGCTTTTGCCTCGCCGACCATTTTTTCAGAGATATCGCTGGCGAACACTTTTGCGCCCATTTCTGCCAGCGGAATGCTGAGACTGCCCACACCGCAGCCCGCATCGCAAATTGTCATGCCTGCGGTATTGCCATCGGTTCGCAGCCATTCCAAAACAGTATCGACCGTGCGCTGGTGTCCCTGACGAATATCAAGCTGCACTTTGTTAACTTCGCCATCGCCATAAATTCGCCGCCAGCGATCGAATCCGGTGGCGTTAAAGTAATCTTTTACGATCGTTTTATCGTCTGTTGCCGTCATGAATCCCAACAATACCGTTTTTCACAAGGGTTATCTCATTTTGATTGTGCCTTAGATCGGGTGCGGCTTGGGTTCAAATTGGGCAAATCACGACTCGATAAAGCGAATTATCTGCACCTGCGGATCGTTTAACTGCTGATACTGCTATGCCTGCGTTTCGATTTTCTGAAGCTGTCCGAGGGCAAGACTGCAAGCCATGCCGTATTTTGCTTTGACTCGATCGCTGGCAATCGTGAGCGCCGTTTGCGATCGCTGCACAAAATCATCTAGCGGGTAGGATTGGGAGGGCGTGAAGTAGTCTTTGACGATCAGTGAAGGGGAGTAACAGGTTTCTTGTGATCCGTCGGGCCATTGAATTTGGAAGCGAATTTCGGGCATAGGGGTGGATGGGATAGGGAGATGAGGGGGTGAGGAGATGAGGAGGGTTAACCTCGTTTAACTGATCTCGTTGCTTGGTTTTTACCCAGGTAATGTCTGCGGGAGCTCTGCCTGCTGGGGAAGGGGTGGAGGAATGGAGGGGTGCGGGGTTTAGTTTGGGGTTTGGGGGTTTGGTTTTAGGGAGAGGTAGTGCTGTAAGTGCAGTTTAGCGGAAGTTGTCCAGGAATAGGCTTGAGCGATCGAGCGGCTGTTTTGCACAAGCGAGTGGATGATGTCGGGGTGGGTAATTTTGAGCATGGCAGCGGCGATCGAATCGGAATTGTCAGGCTGGACGAAAAGGGTTTGTTGAGGAGTGAGGAATTCGGTAAAGGGGGCTTGATTGGCGGTGAGGATGGGAAGGTGGGTTGCGATCGCTTCGAGCACCACCAGGCCCCAACCTTCCTTAAGCGAGGGAAAAACAAAGGCATCCGCGAGTCGGTATAGGGCAGGCAGATCCCGATCTGCAATCACCCCCGGCAGAATCAAGGACTCCCCCTGCCGGATGCCCAGTTCTCCAGCAGTTTTTAGAAACGCCCGACGGTAGGGCTGGTAGTCAAACAGCGTCGCGCCCCCAGCAATCACCAGCTGCGCCTCTGGGAACTGCTTTAGAACCTGGGCAAACGCCTGCAGCAGCCGAATCGAGTTTTTTCGCGGTTCAATGCCGCCGACTGTGAGATAGACAGGCCCGCCGGTCAGATTTAGAGAAGAGGCTAGAGCCGCCTCAGTTCCGTCAGGGGTGGGGCTAAACCGTACCGTATCGACTCCGTTAAACACCCGCCCTGCCCGAATCCCATAGTCGGCCCAAAGCACCTCCTGCCAAAGCTGGCTGACGCACAGACACAAATCTGGCAGCCGAATCGAGCGATCCTGACAGTCTTGCAGGTAAGGACTCTCAAACGCCTCGACGTGATGCACCGTCCTCACAAAGTGGGGAATGCGTCCCTGCTGCCGCAGCGCCGCCAGCGCATTGGCCCCAATGCAGTCCTGGGCATGGAAGATATCGTAATCCGTACCGTGCTGCTCAAAGTAGCGAACGAACTCTTCAATTCGGTGCCGAATCAGCTCATCAATGCCTCCTTCATAGGGACTGGCCCGAACGCTGTAGGTTTCAAAGGGCAGGGTTTGCCCAAATCCCTGCCCATCCTTATCCAAACCAAAGACGCTGGGCTGATGCCCCAAGGTTTTTAGCGCCCGCGCCAATTCCAGAGTATGAATGACGCTGCCCCTGGGCTTAGTCGAGTAGGTCAACAGCGCAATGCGAAGAGAATCAGTCATTGGCAGGCCCAAACCCAGTTAGAGGAGACTTAGCCACATCCCAAAACAGAGCTGTGTCAGTCCCCAGCTTGAGCCAAACATCGTGGCCCTCCATCACCATGCCCACCGCTTCGCAAGCCAGGTCACGCCGCGCTAGTTTGCTTCTAACGGCCTCAACCTGCTCCGGGGGCACGCTCAGCAAGAACCCAAAGCTGGGAAAACAGGTGAGCCAGCGATCTAGACCGATACCCCCAGGTCTCGGCAGCAGATCCAAATCCAGCACCGCCCCGCAGCCCGAAGTCTCCATCAGCATCAGCAGCGTACCCACAATGCCGCCCATGCTGATGTCTTTGCCTGCGCTGCACAGCCGCGCCTCGGCTAACTCCGGCAGCAGCGCCAGATCGCCCCGCAGCCGAGCCGGGTCGGCCTCAGTTGCCGCATTCCAAAACGGGTAGTGCCCAAAGAAGCCGCCTTGCAGGTCAACCGCGACCATCAGCGTATCGCCCGGCTGGGCATCGAAGCTGGTAATCAGGTGCTTAGCCCGCCCCAAAATGGCGACAGCCAACCCTTCGTGGGAGCTGGCGCAGTTGCTGTGGCCGCCAACAATGGGCACTCCATAAGCCCTAGCTGCTGCCTGCATACCGTCCCAGATAGGCTTGCTTGCCTCGGGAGTCTGACTCCAAAGCGCATCCACCACAGCAATGGGGGTACCTCCCATCGCATAGACATCAGACACATTGACCATCACCCCGCACCAGCCCGCAAACCACGGCTCATCGGCCACAAACTGAGGCAGCATGCCCTCAGCCGCCAGCAGCAGGTAGCCATCGCCATCGGCAATGGCGGCGCAGTCATCCCCCAGACGAGCATCAGCAGAAGAGTGCCTATCCGCTAAGGCTCTGGCAGCAGTTTGAATATCTCGCTTGCCGAGAACACCGACAGACTGCTGGAGGTGAGCGATGAGATCAGTCAGATT
>JACVRP010000169.1 GCA_014534385.1 Cyanobacteria bacterium Co-bin13 | reverse complement strand
TAATAATTTTTGTAAATCCTGTTAACAAAGTTTACTAAGTAGATGGCCCTAATTAGTCATTGCGAGCGAAGCGCGGCAATCCCTGTAAAGCGGCTACCACAAGGAGATTGCCGCGCTTCGTTGCTCCGTTGGAGCCGCTAAAGCGTTTCATGTCGCTTGCGAAACGCAATGACAGCGACGTTTAATTTAGGTCACGTACTTAACACGATGGCTGCCACCCGATGCAAAAGAGGGAGGGTGCGATCGCACCCTCCCTCTTAGCTAAAAGTTAGCTCCGGACTTAGCAGTTGTTGTCCCACTTGCGATTTAAGGTTGTGCCGTGCACGCGATAGCCTTTGTTAGTGGGGCCTGGTTCGCGGATGTCCATAATTTGTCCCCAGGGATTCCAGGCAAGACCTGTATTGGCCTCGGCTTTGATGTTAATGTCAATGGCATCTCCGGGCAGATTGAGCTGATAGGTATAACCCGAGGTCTGTGAGCCCGATTTCCAATCCTTGGAGACCGTGTATTTGCCCTGGCTGTCCGTTTCCTTCCAGGTGACAAACCACCGGGCAACATAGCCACCGCTGTGGCGAAACCGCACGAAGCCATTGTTGTGCTGCCGGCACTCCATCTCAGTGTAGTTGGTGGTGTAGCCCATTCTAGCCAGGCGGTTGTCCTTCAAAAATGCCACGGTGTAGGAGATGGGCGTGCCCGGATTGCTGCGGCTGTAGGTGGCTCCATCCTGAATGATGCTTCGGAGCTGATTGACGTCTTCGGGGGTCGCAATTCGAGAGGCCACGTTGGCATTGCCCCCCAGCGCCACTACCGTAAATTTGGAGTTGCGAACCACCCGTTCGTACTCAGCTTTAACGTTTGCCGCCAGGGTGCCACCGCCATTCATGGCATAGGAGAAAGCGCCCTCTAAATTGACGCTCGTTTCCCGATTGCTCGTCTCCATTCGCACTAAAATCATGCGGCCATAGTCAACAGAACGAACGTAGGCAGGGGGATTGTCAGCGTTTATAACCTGCTGGAGCTGCGATATGCTGACATCTGGCGCAAACACGCTGGCAGGCTGCTCCGGCGGATCCATCGTGACGGTGTAGAAAACCTGCTTGTAGAGCGCTACATAGACCGACGACTCTTGACGATTGCCCACCCGCAGCTGGGTTGAAACCTGATTGCTAGCCCAGTTAGCGCTGAAGCCTAGCTCCAGGGCCATCTGCTCAGAGGAGTGAGCTTTGGTAATGCTCAGGTTTGACTTAGCCGCATTGGCGTAGCCGTTGGCCGCAGGCTGAGCATTCCAATATTCCAGGACCTGATCGAGGGCCGCTGCCACACCGGCATTAGAGGGACTGTTGACAACCTGGGTGCCGTGAATGCCCAGGCCCGGCAGATCTACCCTCAAAGTAACGGGATTTCGCGGTAGGGTAATTGGATCGGGACGGCCTTCGGCTAAGTTTTGATTAGCTAGCACTAAAGCCCCTGGAAAAATAACGCCTGCGGTCGGGTTGAGAATAGCAATATCTTCCAGATCGCCGCTTAGGGATTTTTCTTTACGAGTACAGATAATGACTCCATTGGGGGCAGATTCTTTGGGGTTGGGCAGTGTTTCTGTGCTGCCATTGGCGGGCAAACTCAGTAACCGTCTCGCATCATAGTTGAGGCTTTGGATATAGCTGCTGATGCTGGCGGGGGTAGATACTGTCTGCATGAAATGGCTCCTTGAAGGGCTAATGAGTTAAAGGCAGATCAACTGATTAAGGGGGGTAAACTGCTTTGCAGTTAACTTAATGCGTTTGACTGCTAAAGAGGGAAACAGCCCTTCCAGTTGCCTTTCCCTAGCCCATCTGGTGATGTTGTTTAGTAATAGTGTGTGATTAGCGTCAAGGACAGTTGAGCAATTAGCGGCTATGGCGCGAACGCCTCTGTGACCTTAAACAGGTGACCTTAAACAACCAGCTTTAAATGCTGCTGTAGGGTGCAAAGAGCCACAGGAGACAGTGCAATATTGTTTTACTTTGGTTGTGCCATGCCCCTAGGAGACTAGCTGCAAGATTGCTTTGATCAGCTCATCTGGATCGATGGGTTTGGCTAGGTGCCTTTGAAATCCGGCAGCCAAGACCTGTTCCTGGTAGGCAGCTCCGGCATAGGCTGTGAGTGCAATGGCTGGGAGGCCAGATCTGGGCTCGGTAGGCGGCAGCCCATCCTCAGTGGCTGGGACTACTGTCACTTTGGCTTCAAGCTGACGCACCGTTTGCATGACCTGGTAACCGTCCATCTCTGGCATACCGATGTCGCAAATTAGCAGATCAAGTTGGGATTGGCAGAACTGCTTTAGCCCCTCTTGACCTGAGTTAGCCACGGTTACGGTAGCACCGGCCTGCTCCAGCACGAATAGGGTGCAAGTGCGCGTATCGTTGTCGTCATCAATTACCAGAATGTGGAGGCCCTGGAGCGGCAAAGACTCTGTGACGTCAGGGGCGGGCTGGTTAGGCTGGGGTAAAGCCATCGACTGTGGTGCCAGCGGCAACTGCACTGTGAACGTCGCGCCCAAGCCTTCGCCAGGGCTAACGGCAGTAATCAGGCCGCCGTGCATTTCGCTGAGGTAGCGTGCGATCGCAAGTCCCAATCCCAGCCCACCAAACTGCCGCGTGGTTGCCCCATCCTCCTGCCGAAAATGCTCAAACACGTGGGGCAGGAATGCCGGGCTAATGCCCTTTCCTGTATCGGTGACCGTGATCTGGGCATAGGCTGATGGGGTAGACGGGTGAATGGGTGGATGGGTGGATGGGGAAGCAAAATCTTCTGCCTCCTGCCTTCTGCCCTCTGCCACCTGCCCTCTGCCTTCTCCCCCCTCAACCTGCTCCAGCCTCACGTCCACCTGCCCTCCCTTGGGCGTAAACTTGACCGCATTCGACAGCAAATTCCAGATCACCTGCTGCAGCCGTCCGGCATCCCCCAGCACTGGCCCCACATCGGGTTCAAAGTGCGTGTGAATGGCAATGCGCTTGGCTTCTGCAGCTAAGCGCACTGTTTCAATAGCCGACAAAATGGTGGTCTGCAGATCTACAGAATTCATCTCCAGCTTCAGCTTGCCGCGCAAGATGCGGGAGACGTCAAGCAGATCATCCACCAGCTGCACCTGTAGCTTGACGTTGCGCTCAATGGTATCTAGGGCATATCGCTGGCGATCGGGTTCTAACGTGCCTCGCATAAGCATTTTGACCCAGCCCAAAATCGGGTTGAGGGGTGATCTAAGTTCGTGAGACAGCACCGCTAAAAACTCATCTTTGATCCGATTGGCCCGCTCAGCATTGGCCCTGGCAATTTGTTCCTGCTGCAACAGCTGCAGCCTTTGCTCCTCTACAGTTTTCTTTTCATGGATATCTATCGAAGCGCCAAACCATCGGACGACTCGGCCCTCAAGATCTTTAAAGGGCACCGCCCGCACCAGGTGCCAGCGGTACATACCGTCGAATCGCCGTAGCCGGTACTCCATTTCGTAGAGACTGCCTTCGTGGGTCGATTTCAACCACTGCCGCATCACGGCATAGCGATCGTCTGGGTGGAGGCTATCCTGCCAGGTAAAGGCCAATAGCTGCTCCTGGGGGCGGCCAATGTAGTCGGCCATTTGCTGGTTAACGTACTCGTTGCGGCCTGTGGCGTCGGCAGTCCAAATCAGCTGGGGAATGGCCTCCGTCAAAAAGCGATACTGCTCCTCACTCTGGCGCAGTGCTTCCTCGGCCTGTTTACGCTCCGTGATATCTTCTACGATGCCTGCAATCCGGTGGCTGCTGCCGTCGGCCTCCTGAATTGGAAAAGCCCGGTTACGTACCCACCGCACCGAGCCATTGGCCTGCACTACCCGAAATTCCAGGCTGTGCTGTTGAGACAGCTCTTCTACCCGTAAATCTGCCCCAAGCAGCTCCCGGTCAGGAGGGTAGACCGTCTCCAGCCAGGCATGGGGGTCAGTGTAGAGCGGTTCACGGGGGCGGCCCCAGATCTGCTCATAGCCAGGACTAATGTAGAGCAGGCGATATTCGGGCTGGGTTTCGGCCACCCAAAATACGTCTTCCAGAGTTTCGGTCATGCGGCGAAATAGGTCTTCGCTGTAGCGCAGTGCCTCCTCCGCCTGCTTGCGCTCGGTGATGTCCATATTGACCCCCACCACCCGCAGCGGCTGCCCCTGGTCGTCTCTAAAGATGCGGGCACGGGCAGCAATCCAGCGCAGGCTGCCGTCGGGCCACAGGATACGAAAGCTGGTATCGAAGTCAATGCTTTCTTGAAGCATGCGCTGGGCTGCCCGGTCGGTTGCCTCCCGGTCCTCAGGGTGGAGGGTCTGCAGCCAGTCTTCGTAGCGACCGCCAAAGCTACCCGGCGTGAGCCCATAGAGCCGCTCCATCTCTTCGCTCCACCACACGCTGCCGGTTGACAGGCTCCACTCGCAGGTACCAATGCCACCGACTAGATGGGCCAGGCGAAACAGCTCCTGGTGGCTGCGCCGGGTCAGCTCAGCCTGTTTTTGCGGGGTGATGTCGCTCACCAGCGCCACAAATCCTTCTACTGTGCCCTGCTCATTAAAGCGGGGAATGTAGTTGGCGTTAATGAAGCGATTGCCTGCTCCTTGCAAAGCTATCAATTGTTCGAATGAAACGGCCTGCCCCGAGAGCACCTGCTCCACATAAGGCCGGACAGCCTCATAGCCAGCATCCCCTAAAACTTCCCAGAGGGTTTTACCGTAGAGCTCAGCTCTGGGTTTGCCAAACAAAACTTCGTAGCTGCGGTTGTGAAAGCGGTAGCGCTGGTCGGCATCGACGTAGGAAATCAGAACGGGTACCGCATCGGTGATTAGGCGCAGCTCCTCCTCCCGCTGCCGCAGGGCTTCTTCGGCCTGCTTGCGCTCATGGATGTCGGTGGTAGTGCCTATCCACTTGATAATATTGCCCGCCTCGTCTTTAAGCGGCACTGCTCGGCTGATAAACCAGCGGTAGACGCCATCGCGGCGGCGCATGCGAAATTCTGCTTCGCAAGACTCGCCCCGAAGCAGGGCAGTCTCCCACACCGCTTGCAGGTGAGGCAAGTCTTCAGGGTGGTTGATCAGGGTGGGGTCTTGACTGATTTCATCCAGACTGTAGCCGATGTAGTCCAGCAGGCGGGCGTTGCCAAAGTCAATGCGGGCTTCAGCATTGCAGGACCAGATAAAGTCGGGCACCACGTCGCTGAGCGTGCGGTAGAGGTTGGCATTGGCCCGCAGCACCTCTTCAACCTGCTTGCGATCGCTCACGTCTAGCGTTACCCCTACCATCCGCAGGGGGCGACCCCAGTCGTCGTAGAAGCAGCGCCCCCGCGCGATGAGCCAGCGGGCGCTGCCGTCGGACCAGACGGTGCGGTACTCGATGTCGTAGTCGGTGCGGGTTGCGATCGCAGTGCGAACGGCCTGCTCTACCCGGTCTCGATCCTCAGGGTGAATCAGGGCTAGCACCTGCCGGTAAGACATCTCAGTGTCAAGCGGCTGCCCCGCATTCACCCTAAACTGAACCGATGTCTGCAGCGCCAAGGTTTGCAGATCTAGCTGCCAGGCTCCTAACTTGCCCGTCTCCAGCACCAGCGCCAGGTACTGCTCGCCTTCTCGCACAGAGTCGGCCACCTGCTTCTGCTCAGTGATATCAGTCACCAGGTTGAGAATGCTGGTGCAGTGGCCCTGCTCATCCATCAAATGACTTGCGCCATTTTGAATCCAGAGGGTGCTGCCGTCGCGGCGGCGCAAGCGAAATTCACTGCGCGATCGCGCCCCCTCCAAGCGCTCCATAAACTGTCGGCTGACCTCCTGCCGATCCTCCTCAAAAATAAAATCAAAGGCCGACTGGCCCACCAGGTCCGCTGCCGCACAGCCCAAGATCTCCCCCATCCGAGGATTAGCGTAAAGCGTGATGCCCTGAGGATCGAGCACCCAGATCCCCTCATTGGCCGTCTCAACAATCTGGCGGTACTGCTGCTCACTTTCCCGCAGCTGCAGTAAAGCAGCCTGCATCCGCTGCTCAGCCACCTTTAAATTGCCGTTGAGAGTGCCGATCAGCAGCGCCACCAGCAGAAATACCCCTAGCCGGATCCAGCCGTGAATGCCGTCCGGCGAATTGTTATACAGCGGATAGATCAGGAAATGATTAATCACCCCCACCGACAGCAGCGCTGCCAAAATGCCCGGCCCCAGTCCGCCATACCAGGCACTGACGGCAACTGCCACATAAAACAGGGCAAACAGTTGAGACGTCAGCACCTGCTGTAGGTAAAAAGTCAGCGCCAACGCCAGCGCTACGGCTACCAAGGCCGCCCCGTAGCTCAATAGCCAGGGAAGTCGATACCCAAACCAAAACCCGCGATTCTCCAACCGCATTCGCTTCATCTTAAAGGGAAGGGATGACAGCTCCCGGTCGTCCACCTTAAGGCAGAAGGGCGCTGCTATAAACCTACCGCAAGACTTAAATACTGCCTGGGTGAGAGGGTTTCAGCAATTCGGCGGGCAGCTGTGCCAGAATAGATTGTGGTATCAAACCTCGTAAATCAGCCCTTTGAGGGAACTCAAACGCTGTCAAGTCGTCTTTCTTCACTACGCCCTGTCGCTTCAGGAGGCACTATGTCCTGGCTTACTAAAGTCAGAAGCCGTATTCGGCCCAGCCGCGCCCCTCAGGGCTTGCTGTCGGCCCCTTGGCGCTGGGCTACGCTTTTGAGTCTGGGCGCGGCAACGCTGGTAGCGCTTCCTGGGGCTGCTCAGACTGCACCAGAGCCCTCGGTGCTTGATCGGAGCTATCGGTTCCTGGTCACATTTCCTGCTGCCGGGCAGGCAGATTCGCCCTTTTGGGACAGCATTGACTCCAACTCAGTGCAAACCGATGAAATGATCTCGCCCACCCACATGTCCACGCCCAGTTTCTGGTACAACCGAGATCAGCTGCCAACTCGTTTGGGGGGTCGCCGTCTGATCAGCTCATGGATGGCCTATCAAACTGACGAGCACAGCATGCCGGTTGTCGATGTTGTGGTCAATGCCCAGTACTGGAGCGTTCTCAACTACTTTGAGCAGTATGGAGTGGTCAACGCCCTGGGCCAATCAGCCAAGGACTTTGGCTACAACCTGCGAATTTACCGGGGCTCTCTCTACAACCGCGAGCTGCTGGGGCTGCACGTATGTGACTTTACCCCCGTAGCGCTGACCAAAGACAGCCTGCCCCTGGGAGATCGAGCCGCTACGCTTTCCTGCAGAGCTAGCCTGGACATGCAGGGCATCCGAGGCTTTCAGGGCAATGGTGGCAGCAACCCGTTCCTAGAAAATTTCCAGAATGGCAACGGCAATGGCAACGGCAGCTTTTTTTAAGGGGCTGAGCAGCAGGGCCGGTTAAACCAGGCAGGGTTTACCTGTCCGGTTTAGGCTTGGGAGGTTTACGCTTAGGAATAGAGAACTGCGGTGGCCAAAGATCGGTTCTTTGGGGCCGTTGTGCCTGCTGCTCAAATCAATCCTCAGCTGTGTCTAAATCCTTGCCAATTGCCAAAGTTCTGCGGACTTCGCGGGTGCTGCTTTCGGTTTACTACGCCTACATGGTGGAGTACCGAGCAGAACTGCTGCTGTGGGTGCTCTCGGGCACCTTTCCGCTGATCTTGATGGGGGTCTGGGCTCAGGCTGCCCAGAGCGGGCAGTTTGGGCTAGAGCCAGTCGAGTTTATTCGCTACTTTTTAGCCGTTTTTATCGTCCGGCAGCTAACCGTGGTCTGGGTTGTGTGGGAATTTGAGCGGGAGGTGCTCGAAGGCAAGCTCTCTCCCTACCTGCTGCAGCCCATTGATCCGGTTTGGCGGCACTTCTTTAGCCACATTGC
>JACVRP010000502.1 GCA_014534385.1 Cyanobacteria bacterium Co-bin13 | reverse complement strand
TCCAGCCACTGCTGCAGGGTAAGGGCGCGGCGGCTGGCCTTGGCAGACAGCCCCACTTCCTCGCAGGCCCGGCTGATCATGTTCTGCATTTGATAGCGGAAGTAGCGCACCCGGCCAGGCCGGCTGGGTGCCTGGGCCAGGGCTTCCTCAATGGCTTCTCCAAGCTTGATCGAGTTGACCTCGCTATTTGACAAAAATTTGCTGAAGCGGAAAAGTTCTGCCGGCTCAGCACTTACTGTCTGTACCCCTTCACAGATGAGCACTTCCCAGACCTTTTTCTGGTTCTCATCCAAGATTGGGCGTGAATAAAAGTCCAGTTCCCAAACGCTACCCATGCCAGATGGCTGTCCTACGTGATGTGCTAGTGCAAACCCAGTATCGCTGAATTTTGCCCCGCATCAGTTCTCGCTCTCGGCCAGAATGCGGCTGACGTCCTGGGTTCGGGCTTCGGCTTCAGCCATCACGGTTTCAAAATCCTTCAGCATTTCACCGGGATACTTCTCCAGCACCTTGGTTGAGAGCGAGATGCGATTGCGAGCCGCATCAAGATCCACTACGACCGCCTTAATCTCCTGCCCCAGCTGCAGGATAGTTGATAGAGAATCGACGTAGTTTTTGCTGATCTGGTTGATGTGGAGCAGGCCAGTAATGCCGTTGAACTCAATGAACGCGCCAAACGGCTTGAGGTTGACCACGGTGCCGCTAATTAGCTGCCCCAGCTCTAGCTGAGTCATGACCTGAGTACGGGCAGCAATGCGCTGGGAGAGCACCAGCTTGTTGGTATCCGAGTTGGCCTCCAGGAAACCTACCGTGAGCCTGCTGCCCACCAGCGTTTCTAAGTCTTCGACTTTTTGGCTCAGGTGCGATCGCGGCACAAAGCCGCGCAGTCCCTCAACATCGACAATTACCCCCCCTTTGTTAGTGCCAGTCACTTTGACCTCTAGGGTGGCGCTTTCCTCCTGCAAAACGCTCAGCTTTTCCCACAGTTTCTTTAGCTCCAGTCGCCGGAGCGAGAGCAGCACCTGACCATCGGCATCTTGGTCGCGGATAATTAGAAAATCTCGTTCGTCGCCAATGTCAATAACATCGGCCAGGTTACTCACTCGCTTAAGGGTCACTTCTTGAACAGGGAGTAGGGCAGAGGATTTGCCGCCAATGTCCACAGCAGCCCCCTCCGAATCAAAATTCACAACCGTTCCCCGCACCACGCTACCCACCTGAAACGTGTAGTCGTGCTGCTCTTCTAGGGCTCTGGCAAAATCATCAGCGGAAAACGTCAACGTCGGTCCTCCCAAACGGAGCAAGTCAGTCTTTCAACTATAGCAATCCTATAGGCTTCACGAAGCTCGGCAACGGGCCGAAACCCCTTCAAACTCTAGCCAGCTTCATAATAAAGATCCAGAGCGCTGCATAGAGAATTCTGACAAGGTCAAGCGAGCATTCGAGAGCCGCAGATTCGTCTACAGCGTTTCCTTAAATAGCTGCATCACCTGCCGCCAGGCAGCATCGGCAGCCTGTGGATGGTAGCTGTCGCGCTGGTCACAAAAAAAACCGTGCCCGGCCCCTTCGTAAATAAAGACCTGGTGGGGCACATCCTGTTTCGCCAGTTCAGCCTTGATCTGGTCCACCTCCTCCAGCGGAATCAGCGGATCTTTGCTGCCAAAGAAGCCGTAAAGAGTGCCCGCAATCTCTCGGGTGCGGGTCAGGGTCGGTTCACCCCCTCCCGGTGTCAGTGAGGTGATGCCGGCACCATAAAAAGAGGCAGTCGCTTTGATAGCCGGTAGCGTTGCTGCCAGATAGGCCACATGTCCGCCAAAGCAAAAGCCAATGCAGCCTACTCCATTCGCCTTGACGTTCGCTTTGCTGTGTAGCAGAGCGACTGCAGCTTGAACGTCGCTCAGCAGCTCATCGGCCCGAGTGCCCACCTTATACTTGCGGCCCAGCTCCAGCTCTGCCTGGGCATAGCCCACCTCAAAGCCGGGAGCCTGGCGGTGGTAGATGTGAGGTGCGATCGCAACATATCCCGCCCGAGCAAAGCGATCCGCCACTGCTCGAATATGCGCGTTAACCCCAAACACCTCCTGAACCACCACCACTGCCGGAAAAGGGCCCTCTCCACCGGGTTCTGCCAGATAAGCTAGGATCGGAGTATCGTTGCTGATAATTTCGGTGGTGGCCGTGCGAATCGGCAAGGATGTCGTCATAGGCTGCTCTTATTGCGCCATCCTTAACTTATCGTGAAGCTGCGGCTAACACACGCCCACTTAGCCCAGATTGTTTAGCCCTAGTTACGTCAACCTGCTCATGCCAACCCTGTTGTCAAAACGCCATGCCAGAAGCCGTTGGGGTGATTGAAACCCTCGGAATGCCCACCGCCCTCGAAGCAGCTGACATGCTCTGTAAGAGCGGCCAAGTTCAGTTTGTGCGATTTGATAACCTGCAGGCAGGGCTGATTAGCGTCATCATCCGAGGGCCTGTCTCGGAAGTCACGGCAGCTATTCAGGCGGCCCTGTCTACGATTGATCGGGTACCGGGAGGCAAGGTGGCAGGGCACCATATCATTCCCTGCCCCGACGGCAACGTGGAAGCTGTCCTGCCGCTGCGGTCGCGTTCGGCTGCCCCAGAGCCAGATTGGCTGATCGATTAATCGTCCTCAGGGGACTAGGCCTGACCAGAGCGGAATTGAATGCGGGTGAAGGCTACTTGGCGGCCAGGGGGCTTAGCCCTGCCCCCCATCGAACCAGGCTTTGTTTACATAGAAGAGGCGATAGTCAAGATCTAATCATCAATATTTGTTGCGTTCATACGGTTTTGACAAAGACTTCCTTCAGATTTTTGTGAATCTGTTGGTAATGGCC
>JACVRP010000673.1 GCA_014534385.1 Cyanobacteria bacterium Co-bin13 | reverse complement strand
GGTGCGCTGCAGTTTTGGGATGCCGCTGGTACACCTCAAGGCGAGCGAGTTGCCGCCCATGACACGGCTGTCACAGCCATTGCGCTCAGCCCTGACAGCCAAACGATAGCCCGTGATGCGCAGGACAGTGCGCTGCGGCTGTGGGATCCCAGCGGCAACCCCCGCGCCACTCCTGAAGAGTCTCTTCCCAGCCCTGTCAGCGATCTGGCCTATACGCCTGAGGGCAATTTGGTTACTAGCCTGGCGGCCGGGGATCTGCAGCTACGCGATCCCCAGGGACGGCTGCGGGGGGACGAATTGCCCGCGCTGCCCGCCAGTCCCAACAACTTCAATCTGCCGCCTGGAATTACCAATGCTCTACAGGGCTTACCCCGCTCAACCTGGTGGATTATTCCGGCGATTCCGATCCTGCTCATTCTAGTCGGCTTGCTGTGGAGCATCTTTGGCGGGCGGCGATCTCCAGAAGACCCGCCAGAAGATCTGGAGGAGACTGACCTGCAGGAAGGCGATACCGAGCTGATGGATGTTCCAGCCGGAAATGTTCCAGCCAGAGTTGACGACCCTGGAGTCCCTGATGACGGCTACCTGACCTCCTCGACAATACCGCCTGATTCGGCTTGGGTAGGGGTACCTGCGGCTGCGATCGCAGATCCCCCCCTGGGTGAAAAGCTGAGTCAGGCTAAGGTCGACCTGGCGGAGGGCAACCGTTTGGCCAGCACAGGCCACTATGACGATGCCCTCAACCGTTTCAATGATGCGATTGAAGCAGCTGAGGTAGAGCGCATGAAAGCGATCGCAGCTGGCACCAGTCTAGCCGGAGCTACCCTGGTGTTGGCCCAGGCTACCGCCAGCCGAGGCAACGTCTTGGCGCTGTTGGGCCGCTCTGATCGGGCCTTAGAGAGCTTCAACCGCGCCCTAGAAATGGACGCCGACACCACAGAAGCCTGGATTGGCAAAGGTCGCCTGCTGGCCAATACGGGGCAGCTAGATGAAGCCTTATTCTGCTTTGACAAAGCCCTAGAACTCGATCCCAGCTCTGGTCCGGCCTGGGCTGGCAAAGGACGCACCCTGATTCAGATGGGACAACAGCAGGAGGGCCAAACCTGTCTCAACCGAGCGGCTGAATTGGGCGGCGATGGGGAACCGATGCTTGACGCAGCTAGCCCATTGAAGCCCAGCGACTCCAGTACCCTCATAGACGAACCACTGCCCGAGGGTTCTCCAGACGAGTTTGCTCTACAGCCCTTTGTTGACTCGGAGCCGACCTCCCAGCCTGGTCCGCTTCAGCCAGCTGCAGACTTGTCCCAGGCAGACGTACCCGCCGAGCTACAGCAGGTCATTGCCGAGCTACCCAGTGCCGAGACCTTGCCCCAACCGGCAGCCCCACTGGCTGATCCGGACGTTCCAGCTTCTATGCAGGCCGTAGTAGCTGCCCTTCCTGACGAGCCCGAGCTACCTGAACACGCCTTCATCACAGCAGATCAGATCAACAACCCAGATGAATGGGAGCAGCCTATTGCCCCCGTCATTCTAGAAGCGCCAACGCTGCCATCACAGCCCCTTGCCCCTACGGCCCCAGCCATCCCTCAGGCAACGCTGCTGATAGACGAAATCTCTCTGCCTGACCCAGACGATCTAGAAGAGATGGCAGAAGCACTCCGGGCCACAATTGATCTCTCTACCGTAATTGCTCCGGCCAACCCCTTTAGGGACACAATCCCAGAAAGCCCGGCCCCAGAGCGCATCCCCTCAGAGCCCGTCACGCCGGAAAGCTTTGCTCCAGAAAGCGTTACGCCAGAAAGCGTTACTCCAGACAACATCACGCCAGATACGGCTCTAGAAACCACACCTTTAGAAACCACAGCTTCCCATCCAGCAGGAGGAGAACGGCCCACAGGTCGGGTAAGCCTGGTGGAATTTCTGCAACCCACTGGCCCAGATCCTGTGAGCCATGCTGCGGGGTCAGAGAACGCACCGGCAGCAGTGGATGCTTTAGAGTCTGAACCTGATTTAGCAGACAGTGGCTCTGGCCCAGACAATACCCCTACCCTGTATGAGCCTCCAGTAGTCGAATCCGAGCCAGTGACAGGAGATACCGATATCTCAACGGCTGACAGATCAACGGGATCTAGCCCCAGTGAAGCCCCATTGGCGGTAGATCCCCCTGCACCGGAGCCAGAGCTCGGGGGCGGCAGACCCGACAACCCCGACCAGGGCAGTGAGCTGGCCGACCTACCCCCAGAGGTGCTGGCGGCGCTGCGCGGTATTCCTGCCGATTCCCCTGACTATCTCGACCTGCCTAACGCCGGGGGAACCCCCGCTACGGCACCGCCTCCAGTTCCGGCTAATCCCCGCTTGGCTCAACTGTTGCCGGAGAATCTAGCTGATCTACCGACCAGCTGGATGACCCTCGACCAGGAGCCGGACGGTAACCGCCTTTACACAGTCTGGGAAATTTCTGATTTGGAGCGGGCTGCGGCCAAGCAAAAGGGGGGGGAGACCCTCATGATTTGCCTATATGACGTCACGGGGCAGCCTGTCGTCGGAAGTTTGGCAAATCCTATTGATCAGCAAGCCTGTTACGAACTGGCTAAAGACTGGTATCTGGCGCTGCCTGACAGCGGATCTAGCCAGGCCCAAACGACCCGCACCTATGTGGCTGAGGTTGGCTATCAGACGAATACTGGGGAATGGTTGAGCCTGGCCCGCTCTAGTCCGTTGTCTGTCTAGCCGGGGTTAACTGCCGCTGCTGCCCACAGCCGCCATAGCCGCCCTGTATAGTGGTTAGAAGTTAAGTGGGAAAGCCCATGACAGCACTGCTGAGAACCTGGTTTAAAGCCTGCCCCAACTTGTTCAAGATTGCGGCTGCAGGTCTGCGCCAAATTAACCGTCCCTGGCAGCGAGGAATGGCGCTGGTTATGGCTGGGGTGTTTGCGATCGCACTCAGCAGCTGTGACCCTTCCCAGTTTCAAAGAGCCGATGCCGCCTCTGTTCCCCGGCTAGTGCTGAGTTCCCTGGGCGATCCCAAAACCTTCAACCCCGTTCTCAATGACGAAGCCAACCACGTTTTTGGCTATACCTTTGAGGGCCTGACCACCGGCGACGGCATTACCGG
>JACVRP010000663.1 GCA_014534385.1 Cyanobacteria bacterium Co-bin13 | reverse complement strand
GGCTGTGGGCGATCGCAGCCAGCGACTGTGACTGTAGGCGGATAGCATGGGCTTGGGTGGAGGTGGCAGCGGCGACCTGGGCCATCGGCTGAATTGACTCTAGGGTCGTTACGGTCTCATTTGCGATCGCTTGACTGACCTGGCTCACCTGTTGCCCTAGAGCCGCCACCTGGGCCATCGCGGTTCGAATTTGTTCGAAGGTCTGATTGGCTTGGCTGATACCAGAGGTGAGGCTGTCGGCCTGCTGGCTAATGCCCTCTACGTCGTGGTTCAAACCCGATACCACGGTTTGAATCTGTTCGGTACGGCGCTGTAGAATCACTAGACTTTGGTTGGTTTCGGCGGCTAGGTCATTAACCTGGCTGGCAATAGTTTCAAACTCCCGAGTGACCGCGGCAAATTGGGTGGGGTCTTGCTGTTCGGAGGCGCGGGTTGAAAGCATAGAGGCGTTTAGGGCCAGCACCCGAGTTAGGGAGGCAATCCGCTTCTGGTCTTTCACGAACTGAGTCGCTAGATCGACATAACTGGTCAGGGTTTGGGTGCGCCCAACCATCTGCTGGGTTTCTCGCTGCAGGCTGCCCACGTCGCTGTTTATGGCGTCCATGTCCTGCTGCCCCTGGCCCACGGCCAGTTGACCGTGTGCGATCGCATCAATGGTTACAGTCACCTGCTGTTGATGGTCTTGGCATAGGGTTTGGATAGTTTCCACCAGCGACTGCACCCGGCTGACGGACTGCACGTGCTGATCGGCCTGGCTGGACATATTGACCGCTAGCGTTTCCACGTCGCCGGCCGACTGGGTGACCTCGGTGGCAATGGCTGATACCGCCGCCAGCATCTGACCTAATCGCTCAATCAGCTGATTAAAGGCTGCTGCCAACCGCCCCATCACCGTCGGGTTAACCGCCGCAGTAACGGTCAAGTCCCCCATCCTCACGGATGAAAAGGCGCTCAGGAGCTGTTCTAGCTCGTGCTGCAAAGTCTGAGTCTGGTTGTCTTGAACGGTGGTGCGCTGGTCAAGCTGCTGCGCTAGCTCAGCCTGAGTCTGCTCTAGGGCGGCAAAGGACGACTGCAAGTGTTGGGCTAACTGGTCAATGGTGGTGCTGAGGGCAGCCAGTTCCTCTGCCCCTGGCCTTGGCCCTGGCCCCATGAGACGGTGGTTAAAGGCCCCTTGCCTCAGGTTTTCGATCGCCTGGGTGGCGGCTACGATGGGTGCGGCGGTGCGTCTGGCAAACCAGATCAGAGCGATCGCACCTGCCGCTGCTGCCGCTGCCGTTGCCAGCAGCAAGAGCAGCATCTGTTGTCGGATTGGAGCCAGGGCAATCGCCGTATCGGTGGTGAGCAGTGCCCCCAGGTTAAGATCGCCTAGGCCATCGATAGTCTCCACGGGTGCATAGCTAACCAGCGCCTGGCCATCGGCTGCTGGGAAAATGGCGGCAGCTGGCTGCCGGGCGGCGTGCTGTTCCAGCATGCCGCTAAACGTTTGAGCGACGGTGCTGGCCAGATAGTTGGGCTGGCTACCGGCGACAAACTCGCCCTCTCCGGTGAAGAAATGCCACTCACTGCCGGTTTCTAGATGGCCCTCAAACAGCGGTGCGATCGCAGCTAGAGGAATCTGCATCCAGATCGCCCCCACTGGCTGGTTGCTGTTGCGATCAATCACCGGGGCCACCAGTTCGATCTGCCCCTGGTCATTGGCCGCTGCATCCAGCGTCGCTACGGTCGTCTGCCGCGACTGCATGGCCTGCTGAAAAAAGTTGCGATCGCCCAGGTTTTCGGGCAGCGGATTGCTAGCGTCAGACTGGACTAGGGGTCGGCCCTGGGGGTCTAGAAAGGCCATGCTGGCGGCTTCGCTCTCTGCCACCACCTGATTCAGCACTTGTTTTTTTTGGGCCAATGAAGTTGCCTGACGGCGGTCACCCTCTGCAAACATGGCCAGGCTGGCGACCAGTTGGGCTGCCCGCGAGCGCTCCACGAGCAACCCTCGCATGCGATCTGCCAGCAGCTGAGCCTGTACCAGCTGCTGCTGTTCGGCCTTGCGAATGGCGGCCTGGCGCGTCATCCAGGCTGCCAGGCCACCGGTGGTCACCACGGGCACCACCCCCACGGCGATTGCCAACAGCGTTGCTTGCCATCGCAGTCCCAGCCGTGCCGTCGATCGCCCCTGCGGGCCGTCACTCGCAGGATTCGTGATAGGGGTTTGAGGCGTTTGTTCAGCCGCTTGAGGTCGAGGCGGAATGGTAGTTGACATAAAATTACCTGAATAGTGAGTCAGTCGACTTAGGCAGAGCGGTTGGCAAGCCCGAGTCTCATAGGGAGCGATCGGCAGCCCCTGCGGTAGTAGACGCAGCACTGGGACTGGCTGCTAAGGCGTTGGGGGCCGCTCCGTTGGGAGCGCTGGGCAGCTGGAAGAACTGAATGGTTTCCAGGTGCTGGTAAGACAGGGCCTCCATCTGTTCTGACTGCAGGCGGTTGTCTTGGGTGAGCCCGGCGGTTTGGGTGGCGATGTCAGTAATGGTGCGCACCACCGCTGCCGCTTCCTGCACCGCCCCCACAATGTCTTGGCTCACCTGGGTGACAGCCGTTTCGGCCTCGACCGCAGCTACTGTCACCGTCTGCACATCGCTAAAGACCTGCCGGGATTGGCCAACGCCCTGAGTAAACTCGTCCACTAGCCCCCCTAGCCGCTGCACATCCG
>JACVRP010000564.1 GCA_014534385.1 Cyanobacteria bacterium Co-bin13 | reverse complement strand
GCATCCTGGATTTGGCCGTGCAGGAGGCTCTGAATCACCTGATTCTTTTGGGTTTGTTCGTCAGACAGCAGGGTTGGCTGAGTAATCTGGCTCAAGACCAGATCTACAAAGGCCTGGGCAATGCGTGGGGAAATCACCTCGCCATTTGTAGATTGCTCAATTAAGACTTCCCCGGCCTGATCCTGAATGTTTAGAGGAAAGCGAAGGAAATGGCTATCTGCGGGATCAACTTCGCTAAATGAAGCAGACTTAGAGCCCAACAAGCCGCTGGCTACAACGGTGCCCTGGGAGCTGCTGACTATTACCTCTGTCTGTAAAATCTCGGTCAATCTGTTGGCAACAACGCTGGCAATCTGAGTGAACTTTGTAGACACGGTTGTACGCTAAGAAGATTGATGGCTACAGCTGGGTAGATGGCTCATACTGACGTCTTTTGCTTAAACCTGTCTCAGACCTGACAGTAGCAGTCATTAAGTCTTTCACCCTGGAAAAACGCGCTAATTAAGGGTAAGTCACATCCTTCTTAAGGCTGATGGATTTGTTTTGCGTTCCCTGTCTAAAGGTGTAGGAAGGGTGTTTTTTGAATCTACCTAAAGCGATAGATAAATACCGCTAAAGACAGCTCTTAGCTTGATAGGAACAGGCAGTAAAGTCATCCTTCTTAAGGTGGATTAATAATGCCTTAAGAATTTTTTGTGCAATTGCCCAATTAATAGTTTCTAAAAATCAAAATTCTTTTGGCAAATGCCCAATGAATTTCATCAGCTTGTCCTCCTAGGATGCAGGACATAGAGTGCATTTTGGGAATCAGGAAGTGACCTTTCAACTGTCTGTGGCTCCAGCTGGACGAATTGTGGTGGTGCGATCGCTCCCGGGTCTTGGCGATCTGCTCTGCGGCGTTCCGGCGCTACGGGCATTGCGGGTAGGTTTTCCGGATGCTCACATCACTCTGCTAGGCCTGTCAGGCAGCCGCTGGTTTGCTGAGCGCTTTCCCGATTTGCTAGATGACTGGCTAGACTTTCCCGGCTATCCCGGCATTCCAGAGGGCTGGCAGAGTGTGCAGGCAACTGTCCAGTTTCTAGCTCAAATGCAGGTCCGACCCTTTGATCTCGCTATTCAAATGCACGGCAACGGCAGCTATATGAACTCCTTTGTCACTCTGCTGGGGGCTAAGCAGACGGCAGGCTTTTATATGCCGGGACTATTTTGCCCCGATCCCCAGACTTTCTTGCCCTATCCCCAGGCTGTTCCAGAAGTTGAGCGCATGCTGCAGCTAATGGAGTTTTTGGGCATTCCCGCTCAGGGCAGCGATATGGCTTTTCCGGTGACCGAGGCGGAGCTGCGATCGCACCATCAGCTCGCCGCTGCCCACGGGCTGCAGCCCGGCAGCTACCTCTGCCTCCACCCTGGAGCTAGCGACCCCAGTCGCCGCTGGTCTCCGGCCAACTTCGCTCAGATCGCCGATCATCTAGCCATGAAAGGCTATCGCATCGTGCTGACCGGCACCGCCGAGGAGCAGCCCATTGTCGAGTCCGTCATTCGCCAGATGCATACCCAGCCAATCAACCTGGCCGGAAAGACCAACCTGGGTACCTTGGCGGCCCTACTCCAGCAGGCTGCCTTGCTGATCTGCAACGATACGGGCGTTTCCCACCTGGCCGCTGCGCTCAAAGCGCCCAGCATCGTGATTTTTAGCAACTCTGAGGTCAAACGGTGGGCTCCTCTCAACCGGCAGCACCACCGGCCCATCGACTGCCGCGAGGTCGGCATTGCCACCACCGCAGCCGTCCTGGTGCAGGCCAACGAGCTGCTGCGGCAGTTACCCAAACCTTTAATCCCCGAAGAGGTGAGCCATGCCGTTTGAAGACTGGTCAACCCTACGACGGCTTCTAGTCTGGAGCGCAGACAGCCCCAAGGCCCTACAGCCTGCCCTGGAGACACTGCATCAGGCCCTACCAGAGACAGCGTTAACCGTTTTAGAGAGCCCAGCTGCAGCGCCAATCCCCAACCTGCCCCAAGCCTGCCCCAACGCCCCGCCAAACGATCCACTCCAAGCCGTTCAGTGGCTACAGCAGCACTCCTTTGACGGAGCCATTATTTTCTCCGCTCCTAACCAGTCTCCCTACCCCCTGGCCTACCTCTGCTATTTAGCAGGCATTCCCATCCGCATCGGCCAGTCCCAAGAGTTTGGCGGCAAAGTCCTCTCCCACTGCTACGAGTCGCCCGATCCGCTAGAAGACGTGAATCCGCATGTGCATCTGCTGAGAGCTGCGGGGCTGGGGTAGGGCGGAAGGAGGGAGCCGTTCGACGGGCTCACAGGCTCACTGATTAAGCAGAAGGACGCGGGGAAGGGGGGACGCGGAGACGCGGGGAGGGGGCGAGGG
>JACVRP010000666.1 GCA_014534385.1 Cyanobacteria bacterium Co-bin13 | reverse complement strand
GGTGGGTACCGTGGCATCAGGCTTAAGGTTTCCGGGTACTAGGCCCGGTATACCGCCACCGACACAGCTTGGTTCCCGTTTGAAACAAACATAGATCGTAAAACATTGTTGGCAGTCACCAACGCCGCAGTGAAACTAGTGATCATCATAGCCAACAATGTGGGGGAAAAGGCAAGGGTCTAGTTACGGGATCTGACCCCCGATAGGGAGTATATCCGTACCGGCGATTCTCAAAATTGCACTTTAGAGGGAGAGTGATGTGCTCTAATATGTCATGACCTGCTCCCAATCCTGCCCTGGTGTTGCGGCTATCTGTTATGAACTCTGAATCGTCTCCACCGACGCCCGTCACTGAGCTACCTCAAACGACTCCAGAGGCCGACCCCAACCTTCAGGTGCGCTTTAAAAGTGAAGGGGGACGGCTGCTGCTGCTGCTGCCGCCAGAGCCAGAGCCGGAGACGAGCCGCACCCCCATCAGCTGGATTGAGCTTTGCCAGCAGCTAAAGCAGCGGGTAGACGCAGCGGAGCGGTTTTGGCAGCCCAATACGGTGGTGTATCTGGTAGCTCGAGATCGGCTGCTGGATATGCGGCAGCTGCAGTCTATTGCTGAAACTCTAGAAGACGCTCAGCTGATGCTGAAGCGCGTATTTACCAGCCGCCGCCAGACTGCCGTGGCGGCAGCAACGGCGGGGTATTCGGTGGAGCAGCAGGCCAACCTGGCCCACCTGGTGCAGTCGCCCACGGAGGCCGGTAAAGCGCTAGACGATCCCCTGTATCTGCAGATGACGCTGCGCTCTGGGGTCGAGATTCGCCATGCGGGCACGATTGTGCTGCTGGGAGATGCCAATCCGGGCAGTTCACTGGTGGCAGAAGGCGATATTCTGGTTTGGGGACGCCTGCGCGGACTGGCTCACGCTGGGTCAGCAGGCAACCGTACCTGCCGCATTATGGCGCTACAGATGCAGCCAACTCAGCTGCGCATCGCCGATGTGGTGGCCCGCCCACCGGAAAAACCTCCGGCTGAATATTTGCCGGAAGTGGCTTACATTGGGGAGGACGGCATGCGGATTGCGATCGCAACCGATTTTGCCAGGAGTGCATTAAACCGGGCTGGAGACCTGAGCGATCGCCGGGAGTCTTCCTGATCCCAGGCAGTCTAGACGGCTGTTTCTGTTTCCGCCGTTTTCAGGTTTCTCTCTAAGATCTATTTATTCATTCTGATTTAGACGACTGGGTTTACCATGACTCGCATCATCGTAGTGACCTCTGGTAAGGGCGGCGTTGGCAAGACCACCTGCACATCTAACCTGGGCATGGCTCTGGCTCAGCGGGGTCTTAAAGTGGCCGTCATTGATGCTGACTTTGGCCTGCGTAACCTGGACCTGCTGCTGGGCCTGGAAAACCGCATCGTCTATACGGCCCTAGACGTGCTGGCCGGAGAGTGCCGCATCGAAAAGGCGCTGGTCAAAGACAAGCGCCAGCCCAACCTATCGCTGCTGGCAGCAGCCCAAAACCGCTCTAAGGAGTCGATCACGCCCGACCAGATGAAAGAGCTGGTGCAGGGGCTCAAAGGCCATTTTCACTTTGTGCTGATCGACTGCCCGGCAGGGATTGAAAATGGATTTCAAAATGCGATCGCGCCAGCCAGTGAAGCCATCGTAGTGACCACGCCCGAAATCTCTGCCGTTCGCGATGCAGACCGAGTTGTGGGCCTGCTCGAAGCCAACGACATCAAGAACGTCAAGCTCCTGGTCAACCGGCTAAAGGCGGCCATGGTGCAGGAAGATCAGATG